>NZ_CABTML010000108.1:0-69103 GCF_902485895.1 uncultured Anaerobiospirillum sp.
TCAAAATACCTATGTCCAGAAGGCAGGCGTTTACTAGCGATTTTACCTTCAGCCTCCCAACGTCGGATCGTAGCTGGGGTACGGCGTACCAATTTAGCAAATTGTCCAATCTTATATGTACTCATAATAAATACATATTAACACATTTATCTATATTTTTCAAAACTGTTAATTGCTCCTAAAACGCTGCCCATAGACACAAACACACTGCAAAGAAAAGATTCTTTGAGCGTCATTGCCGCAATTAATGTACTAACTAAGCCTTGCGCTTACAAAAGCCAATGTCTAAATTCAGTGCTTTCAACAGCTTAAAAGTAATTTAGGCACTATGTCTTAGCTTAGCTTAGTACATCATTATAGGCATGTAGTCTATCTTACCAGCATTTAGCGCATCACAGAATCTATAGAAAAACGCTTTTGCATTTCTACATAGTATCGAGCGCCCGCACACACAGCTGCAGGAGGAAGTAGCAAGTTTAATACAGGGATGCTCATGCCTAATGAAATTAAGGCACCAAAAGTAAAGGTAGCAAGACGCTGATGGCTTAGCTCCTGACGCATCTGCTTAAATGGAATCTTGTGGTTATCGTATGAATAGTCCACATATTGAATACCGATCATCCATGCGGCTAATAGGAACCAAGCAAAAGGTGCTAAGAGATTAACCACAGGGATAAAGGAAATCACGACACAGACTAATAAGCGTGGCAGATAGAAGCCTAATTTTTGAAGTTCGCGCTTTAAAATACGAGGCACATCTTTAATGATTGCAGCAAATCCCTCATCGCCATTAAGCGCATTCTCACCGCGAATTAAAGACTCAGCCTTTTCAGCAAGCAAGCCATAAAAAGGAGAGGCAATGATGATCGCTACCATAGAAAAGATGTAGACGAAGACAAAGCCAATCGATAAAAAGAGAATCAGCTGAATTAAATAGGCCAGAGCAGATAAAAACTCTGGCAAAGCATTTACATAGCTCTCAAGGAAGCTGTAAATAACGGTAAAGAGGAGATAGCCTTCAGCTGAAAGCACCACGATATTAATGAGGATCGGTATGATTACATACAGACGGCATTCAGGTGTTAAGGCAAGTCTAAAGCCCTCCTGAATGTAATTAAACATGCTTGAAATTCCGATTTCAGAATTACCTATCGCTTGATTGCTCATTGCCCCATACTCCTGCGTGACCAAATCTAGACAGCTTTTACCATCATAAACTTATCAGCATTAAACCCTCACTACTTATAGCAAGTGCCAAGCAGTGACCCATCTTATTGTGAGCTAAAGATTAGCCTATATGTCTTTGCTAAAACTTAGTTAAAGTCTCTTTTCTGCCTAAATGCACCAAATCGTACCCACTATCTTGCTTAACTTAAGGCTACATCACATTTAAATCAACTAAATCCCATAAGCTAAGAGCTTCATTCACGATTAAGGCAGTCATGCTGCACTTAAGAACCATATGGCTTTGGATAGTAGCGTTGATTTACGCTATTCTTTGTCCCTAAGAATTAGCTTAATTATTTAGGTTATAATGACCGGACACATGAGGAGCGCTTATGTAAGCGCGTTAGTGGAACTATTCTTTAGTCTCCTACTAGCTTTTTCTTGCTCCTAGCATCTTTATTGATGACCTATCTTGTGGTTTAATCAGCTCCCTACTTAGCCGTTGTGTTTTTTGCATTAGAGGTATCAGATGTCTTCATTCACCGACCCAAGCTCCATTGTTTTGATTGTGGGTGCTGTATGTATATTCCTCTTTATAATGCACGGACTATGGTTCTCAGGTAAGCCACAAAACCGCCGTCTTAAGAAGAACAACAAGCGCGATCAAGAACTATCTAAGTCTGAGCACGTTGGCAAAGTACGTATCGTTACTGCTGACACCCCAAGCTCTGATAGAGCTGATGACATGGACATCGAGCCAATAAACAGCCCATCAGCTAAACATCAAGCGCATAAAGTATCACTACCATATGACTATGATGACAGTATTGGTGGCTTAAAGAACAATGCATCTGTAAGCGTCAACAACATGAAGAAAGCCGCTGCAGATGCTGGTATTGAAGAGGTTAACCTCTCTAAAGGCAACAATGGCCGATCCACTCCTTTAAGTGTTTACGAGATTATCTTATCTGCGGAGCCTGGTAAGCCTTATTTAGGCGAGGACATCGAAGAGCTGTGCAATCAATACGGCTTCATTCAGGGCTTTATCAAAGACAATCTTAAGATTTACTTTGTCTATGAAAACGCCTCTACTAAGGAAAATGAGGTATTCCGTATCTGCTCTATGGAAGCTCCATATTACTTCCCTGAGAATATGCAGAATTATCAGACCTCAGCTATTGCTCTTTATATGAGTCTGCCTGCTAAGGGTAAGGGATTTGCCTACTTTAAGGCCTTACGTATGGCTACTGAAATCTTCATCAATCGTCTTGGTGGTCGTATTGAAGACCAGCATCGCCGCCCACTTGAGGCTAGCCACTTAGATGCAATTGCAGCAGAGCTGCAAGACTACGATGAGGGTTTGAACACTATTGGTAGCTAACTAAAGCTTAGTTACTGACTTTCTAACGCCGCAGATACTGCGGCGTTTTCATATCTGCAAACGTAAGATGACCTAAACATTTTCTAGCCAGGCAAAGCAGCCATAGACAGATAAGCTAGGAAATTTTTGCGTTACACGTACTTTCACACTTAGGCGTTGTAACATGTACTCTTACGTTAGTAGTTAACTACTGATACTCGCCATTATGGACGAATAATCAATCAGCAGCTGTTGCACTTGCCAAGCATTAACTATCAGCTTAGCGCTGTCTCTAATTGCACTGCTGCTTAGTCATGCACTCTGAGGTTTTTTGGATGAACGATCTACTTTCTTTGATTGAAGCTCAGAACGAAGAGCCAACTTACGAGAACTATCGGGAGCTTGTTGAGAAGCTCAACCGCTATGCAAAAGCTTACTATGTTCTTGATAACCCTATCGTTCCTGATGCTGAGTACGATCGTCTCTATCGTCAGCTTGAGGAAATCGAGGCCAAGACTGACTTTAAAGATGCCGATGCTCCAACAAGACGTGTTGGTGATGGCCTCTTAAATACCTTTGCCCCAGTTGCGCACAAATTCCCGCTCATGTCCTTAGGCGATATCTTCAATGATGAAGAACTGAGCGCTTTTAACAAGCGTATGTTTGAATCATCTGGCTCTGAGGTTGAGTACTGCGTAGAGCCAAAGCTCGATGGCTTGGCTGTTTCCATCATTTATGAAAAGGGCATCTTAGTTCGTGCAGCAACACGTGGTGATGGCACCACTGGTGAAGATGTGACTGCTAATGTCAAAACCATTCACTCTATTCCTTTAAAGCTGAGCTTACTCACTAAAGAGCAGCTAGAGTCTTTAGGCATTCAAGATGCATTTGCTGCCCAAAAGATTCCTGACTATTTAGATGTTCGTGGCGAAATTTTTATGCCACGCGACGGTTTTAAAAAGTGGAACGAAGAGGCATCTAAGCGCGGCCAAAAAACCTTTGTTAACCCACGTAATGCTGCAGCTGGTTCTTTACGTCAACAAGATCCAAAGATTACTGCCTCACGCCCGCTCACTTTCAATGCCTACTATATCGGTCAGTGCTACATGGATGATGAGCCTGAGTCTTTAAAAGAAGGTGGCCTTGACTCTAGATCATCAGACTCTACTATCATGCCGCACACTCAGTATGGCCGTCTACAGTACGTTAAGAGCTTAGGTTTACCGGTAAATCCTCTTATTCGAGTAGTGCGTGGCCTTGAGGGCTTAAGAGAGTTCTACAACGACACTGGTGCACAACGTCCATCCTTAAACTACGACATAGATGGCACCGTACTTAAGGTCAATAGCATTGAGATGCAAGAAGAGATGGGCTTTACTGCTAAAGCTCCTCGCTGGGCTATTGCCTATAAGTTCCCACCTGAAGAAGAGATGACCAAGCTTTTGGCCGTTAACTTCCAAGTAGGACGTACGGGTGTAGTAACCCCTGTTGCCCGTCTTGACCCTGTCTATGTAGGCGGCGTGACCATCTCTAACTGCACACTGCACAACGAATCTGAGATCAAGCGTTTAGGCATTAAGGTTGGCGATATGGTTATCGTCCGTCGTGCTGGTGACGTAATTCCACAGATTGCAGGTGTTGTCTTAGAAAAGCGTGAAGGCGCTACCTTAACTGATGTGGTGTTCCCAAGCGTTTGCCCTGAGTGCGGTTCTGCCTTAGAGCGCGAGGGTGATGGTGTAGCCTACCGTTGTACTGGTGGCCTATTCTGCCCATCACAGCAGCGTCAGGCTATCGAGCACTATGTAGAGCGTGCTGCTATGGATATCGATGGCTTAGGCGAGCGTTTGGCCGAGGCTTTAATCGATCAGCAATTCATTCACAATATTGCCGATTTATACACTCTTACTGAAGATAAGCTTGAAAAGCTATTAGTTGAGTCAGCAAGCAAGGATGAAGAGAGCAAGACTCGCTTCTTAGGCAAGACTGTAGCTAAAAAGCTCATTGCTAATATCGATGGCTCAAGAAAGCGTCCGTTAAACCGCTTCATCTATGCTTTAGGTATTCGTGAAGTCGGCACCACCACTGCTAAGATCCTTGCCTCTAATTTCCGCACCATTCAGGATTTAATGGCCGCTGACGAGAAGAAGCTGCAGAGCATTCCAAACATTGGCTCAGTAGCCGCTCGTTACATTGTCGATTTCTTTAAAGAAGAACATAACATCACTGTTATCGATCGTCTTATCAACGAGGCTAAGTTAGAGCTCAGCGAGTGCGAACAAGTCAGCGATATGAACGCTGACAATAAGCCATATTTAGGCAAGACTTTCGTACTTACTGGCACCTTAGCTACCTTAAAGCGCGATAAGGCTAAAGAGCTTTTAGAGTCTTTGGGCGCTAAAGTCTCAGGTTCTGTTTCTAAAAAGACCTTTGCTGTGGTTGCAGGTGAAGAGGCTGGATCTAAGCTTGATAAGGCCAATGAGCTTGGCATTACTGTCTACAGTGAAGAAGACCTGTTAAACATTCTCAAAGAGAACAACATCACTATCTAAAGCTTAGGCAAGCTCAAGCCCAGACTGTGCAACCAACCGCAAGGCTAGCTCAGGCAAGCTCAAGCTCAGTCTGTGCAAGCAAGCGCAAGGCTAGCTCAGTCTCCGCCTGTGCGGCCAAGCCAAAGGCTAAGGATAGCTAAGGCTAGCTCTAGCTAAGGCTAGGCGATTAAGGCTGTATGGCTACCCAAATTAATAAAGGTAGCCTAACAGCGCCGACCTCTAAAGGTATGCGTTTACATTGGCGTTTTTGCGCAAACGTTGATGGTATACGCTTTAATTGGCATTTTGCGCAAACCATGATAGTTTGTGTGGCCCTTTTTCTAGTTTGGAGTTGTCTTAATGCAAGTACAACAGCTTCGCTACTTCATTTGTTTAGTAGATAAGCATAGCTTTACCGAGGCAGCTAAAGAGTGCTTTATCACTCAGCCTGCTCTATCTATGCAAATTAAGAACTTAGAAAAAGAGCTTGATGTTACCTTGATTAACCGTATTGGTCGCAGCTTTGAGGTGACTCCTGCAGGTAAGCTTTTGTATGATCGCGCAGGACACATCCTCAAAGAGGTCGAGGAGCTCACTGAGAAGGTTCAAAGAGTAAACCGCAATCTTGGCTCTACGCTACGACTAGGCCTGCTCTCCTCAATGGATAAAGACAAGATGCCGGGTAGGCTTAAAGAGCTGGTGCTTAATCGTACTGGCCTGGAGCTTTCTATCATCTATGGTTCTCATGATGAGCTCTATGAGCAATTTGGTAACGGTTGCATTAATGCTTTCGTCTCAGATGGTCAGCGTTTGAGTGGTAGTGAGTCTTTCTCTAGTATCAAGCTCTTCTCATCTAAGATGTATGCAGAGATCTCGCATTCTACAGACATCCCACACTTTGGCGTATCCAAGCTTAAGCTTGATGTTGATGAACTTAATAAGTTAAAGCTCTTTACTGTATGTGAAGAAGAGCATTTGCTTGATGAGCAGTTCTCTTTAATACAGATGCTGCATCTTACTAATGAGGTGCAAATTGAGGCCGTATCATCCATAGCAGAGGGCCGCAAACTTATTTTGCAGAGGCCAAACTCTGCTCTTATCATTGATAGATCTCTACTTAGAGGAGACTATCCGGCATCAAATAAAACTTTCCGCTATGAGCTTATCTATCAAAACAAGGCGGTCAAAAAGCCTCTGTGTTTGTACGCTCGTAAAAACATTAACTTCAATGAGCTCAAAGAGATTTGCACGATCTTAACTGAGATGGGCTCTAAGCGTGGTCGTGTCTATAATAGCGATGATCTTTTAGAGCGCAATCTCTCTAACAACCGTATGAGCACTGACGATACTTCGTCTCATGTCCTTACCTACACTGGCCATCAGATTCCGCTGTAATCAGTACCATCTGCGATCTTATCTCTTGTAGCACCATATCCCACGAGGTCTCGTACAGGTTCATAAGATCGCATCTGTGTCTAGGCTAATAAGATCGCCATCTTGCATATGGTAATAAGATCGCATCTGTACCCAGGTTAATAAGATCGCCATCTTGTATATGGTCATAAGATCGCATCTGTGCCCAGGTTAATAAGATCGCTATCTTGTATATGGTCATAAGATCTCAGCGCTGACAAAGGCAAAACTTCTTGATGACTATTGATTTAGGTTGCCTATAAACAAAAAGACCCAGGATCATGTTGGTGATCCTGGGTCTTTTTTTTTGTTGGGCGGATAAAAGCCGTATATCGCTTCTACCTACCTTGCTAGCTTTGTTTAGCCTTTAGTGTGAGGCTTGTGCTCAGCAACCTTAGTATAGGCCTTACCAACAGGAGAGCCGCTTACTAAGCCTAAAGCCTGCTCAAACTGCAGAGCATGCTCTGATGGAATTAACAGACCACGGTGGCTCTCAGACTTTAAAGAGTCGGTTAAGAAACCGGCATTGAGGTGCTTTAAATCATCAAGATCAACACCTGCGATCTTAGCTGCCTCTGACATGGAGTGCACGCGATCGCCAATTGCAACACGCTTGAAAGCGATGCGGTTATCTACCTCAGGGTGTGATACACCGAAAGCCTCAGGCTCTTGTAAGATTGCTGCATAGGCTCTAAAGCGCTTTAAGTAAGTACGAGCACCACGAGTCAGTGGTAAATTCTCAGCACTTAAGTTCTTAACGCCATTACGCTTAGCTGCACGAATTGCCTTCTTTACGCCAAACTCGCCCTGATTGTAGCCAATTAAAGCTAATTCCCAATCTTGGTTGAGCTCTTTGTACAGGTGCTCTAAATAAGATAAAGAGGCCTGAGTAGAAGTAACGAAGTCGTAAAACTCGTCATAATGAGAGGTGACTTTAAGGCCAAAGCTCTTACCAGTACGGCGCATAAACTGCCATGGGCCGTGGGCACCAGCATAGGAGCGAGCACGAACCTTAAAGCCGCTCTCTACAAGAGGAACAGCTGCAAGCTCGGCTGGCAGATTGCGAGCCTCAAGCTCAGTGAGCAGGTAATGCATAAAGATCTTGGCGCGATCCATATGAGACTCAAAGGAACGGGCCAGTTTCTTAGCTTCACGCTTTTCAGAGTCGCTAAGCTTAATCTTTAAAGTAAAACGATCATCAGCAAAGAGATCGCTCTCCCATAAGGAGCCGTACTCCTTAGATGGGTTAAATAAGAGCTCTTCAGCGCTCTTAGTTACTTGAGTAGCTTCAGTTACATTTGCTACTTCAGATTCAGAAGATTTCTTGTCGATATAGCTATCAGTAGTACAGCCGGCGACAAAGAACAGGATTGAGCTGAGAAAAACAATAAAGGTTTTCTTAATCATTCCACCATCACTTGGCATAAATGCCATTTGTTTAACACGCAGCAGTCCAATTTATCTCTTTGAAAACGCATTAAGGTGAGCACGTAACTCGACCCAAAAGAGAAGATAAGGACTGTAAAAAAAGCATCCCAAAGCTTTTTCAATCAGTACTTGGCAAAAGAAGTTTGACCATTAAGTACTGTGAATTTGAACTTTGAGAACCTCGTGCTCTTTTGGTTTGTCGCATCTTAGTCTTGAAAAAACATGACAAACTTAGCGCAAGCTATTTTTTAGCTTAAAAGTAACTTTCAAGCTCTAGATTTACGCTAGAACACTTGGTTGTATCAGCATTGGCGCGAAATTAAACTCTTTTAGCTACACAAGCACCTTTACATACATGGTAAAAAGTTTTGAATGCAAACCTTTCATTTGTATTCAAATCCCTGCATGTTTTGCACTAAAGGCATGTTTTAGAAAAAAACTACCCTAAGTGCTTTAGCGCAATGAGCTAAGCAGCTTGTAAACAGCTTGTGATTGTTATTGAAGCTGAAAGTTCGCGTAATGAACTGTACATGCGTGCTTGAGACTGTGTGTCTGCTCATTTAATAAGAGCAGAGCTGCCCTCAAGCTAATAGTGGTTTAATGCAAGAGCCTAACTAATCGTTAAACTAACTAAGCCTTAAATTAAACCAAGTCGCACGATGCGACTAAAATCCAATTGAAAGACAGGAAACCTCGATTAGGTTCCTCATTGAAATGCTCTTATCCTGCATGCGTAACAGGTGATGAACCAAATATGGATCATCCAAGAGCTTAATTCCCTTAGTAAAGTCTTTTGTAAAGCTTTAGAGTTTCAACACCTTAAGAAAGGAAAAGATACTGTAACCATATCTTTAAGGGGTGGTATCGTCCTTTTGTAAAGGAGCGTTTTGACCTGAAGCAGCAGTACGGGCAAGTTCATCGCAGCGTTCATTCTCAGCGTGACCTGAATGACCTTTAACCCAATGCCACTGAACATTGTGTCTTGCAACCAGCTCATCAAGCTGCTTCCATAACTCAACATTCTTCACAGGTTGCTTAGTTGAAGTAAGCCACCCATTTCTCTTCCAGCCATGTATCCAAGAAGAGATACCATTCTTAACGTATTGACTGTCGGTAGTAATATGTACCGCACAAGGCTCTCTTAGACAGCCTAGAGCTGCTACAACTGCAAGGATTTCCATGCGATTGTTAGTGGTTCTTTCATAACCGTTAGACAGCTCTTTCACCATGTTCTTATACTTTAGTACCGCACCATAGCCACCAGGGCCAGGATTGCCAAGACAAGAACCGTCAGTGAAAACAAAAACTTCTTTCATCCGATACTCTCATAAAAAGATTCCGCATCGGACCTATAACCACGCCAAACGGCAATACCACAGCCATCAGGCGACGTCCGCAACCTTAAAAAGGGTAGCTGGAGCGATACCAAAGCTCTACATCAGCTTTTATGCGGTGAAAAACCCAGTTTAAAGATTCAATATGCTCACAAAACGCGTTAGGCGTTTTTGGGTTTAGCAAGATGTTTCCCTGCATTTACTAAATCGTGGGCACCAAGCTCAGTTTTAATAAACGTGGTCAACTTTTGCCATTAAAAGGCTCTAAAGGTTGTGTAAAAAGTAACAACCCATTGAATCGGTTTGCATTATAACAAAAGACACTCTATTACCCTAACAAAACGCTATAAAATGCGCCGCTTAATGCTATCACTAGTATACAAGACAAATGGCTTATATATAACGTTTTATTGCGACTCATAAAGACAAAATAACGTATCTAGTCTAGATACAAGACTTCGGTCATGTAAAGGCACTAAGCGCTTATCTATCGCGTTTAAAATGAGATATACATCATATTTTCAAAGAATCGTCTGATCGACTTGGGAACTTTTTTGAAAAAAAGATCGTTTATCTGATCAACTTTATCGCCAATGCCCTCTTTTGCATTCATTTTGGTGAACGTTTCACGAAAGCACTCTTTTTTAGACACTATAAAACAGATAAAACCTGATATATATCGCATCCGATAACGAAAGCAAAAAAATTGTAACTTTGCAATACCCACATTTTGCTTGCCACCACTAAGCGACAAAGCCCGTGGATTATATGGTTTTACAGCCTACAGCATTACACATTTTATATTACATACATAATAAGACATATTTTGATCCCTTGCCTCACCATTTGCCATATAGGCAGAGGTATGTTCTTTCCTAGACAAAGGCAAGCATAAGCTTATATAAGATGGATAAGATTGATGTTTACAGATCATGCAATGCTGATGTAGGCATTTGGTACAATACATCTGTACATTAAGTTATTTGCCAAGCTGCGGAGGCTTTGTGAAACGACAGGTTGCACTCGATACCGAAACTACAGGTAAGTCTGATGACGGAACTCCTGGAGATCACCGTATTATTGAAATCGGTTGTGTTGAGATCATCGATCGTAAGATCACCGGCCGACATTTACAGGTCTACCTAGATCCTGAACGTCCTATTGATGAAGAGGCAACCAAGGTTCACGGCTATACTTGGGACATGCTCAAAGGCAAGCCTAAGTTTGCTGATATTGCACATGACTTTATTGACTTCATCCGTGGCTCTGAGCTCTTAATCCATAACGCTAAGTTCGATACTTCCTTTATGGATAAAGAGTTTTCTTTAATGGGTCTTACTGAAAAGACCACAGATATTGCTACAGTTACTGATACTGTTAGCTTGGCAAGAAAGCTCCACCCTGGTCACTTAGTTAACTTAGATAACTTATGTAACATCTTTGGCGTAAGTAACAAACACCGTGTACAACACGGCGCGTTACTTGACGCTGAGCTGCTGGCTGAAGTTTATCTTGCCATGACTGGTGGTCAGTCTACCTTTGACTTAAAGATCGAGAGTTCTAAAGGCACTAGCGGCACTTGGAAACGACCTCAAGGCTTTAAGTTTAAGGTCATGAATGTTGAAGACTGTCGCCACGCTAAAAACCTCTCTACCATGTTAAGTCTTGGTCAAGCGGTGAAAACTGGCGCTGATGAGAACGGCAATCCTCTTGCTGGCTCTAATTGGTCTAAAGAGTTCACCTTCCCTTATCTTGAAAAAGGTGAAGATGAAGGCAAGAAAGAATACAAAGCCCGTGTTAGTGCGCAAAAAGCCGAGCTAATGCAACGCTTCTTAGATGAAAAGCTCACCAAAGCCCTTGAAGCACTCGAAGCTGAAGATCTGCAAGCCTACAATGAGTGGAAGGCCCGCGTACTTGGCCAAGCTTAAGCTCTATACTGTTATTAACAACCAATACCCCACACGGTCCTTAGCTATTGACCGTGTATCGCATTGCCTTAGCACTGTCCTTAGCTATTGGCCGTGTATCACATTGCCTTAGCACTGTCCTTAGCTACTAGACGTTTATTGCATTGCCTTGCACTATCCTTAGCTATAGGCAGTTTATCGGATAGCCTTAGCACTATGCTTAGCTATAGGCTCACAAGAGTATTGCCTTGCACTGCGCAATGAGAAAAGCGCTCATGTACATGCACTTTAAGTTAGTTGCATGCAACTAACTAATGACCTTATACTTATCTCATTAGGATACTCATCTTAATGAGGCACACAATCTCTTATAAAAGAGAAGTGCAGGAATTTATCCAAGCTCATCACATGGAGACAAGACTTTGTCACGCATTGATTTTGATATCCGCAAAGATCTAGAAGAGTCACGCAACACTGTAGATAACTATCTCCAAAGTGAAGGTGCTGTAGAAAAGATTGAACAAGCTATTGAGCTGATGGCTCAGAGCATTAGTAATGGCGGTAAAGTAATTAGCGCTGGTAATGGCGGCAGCATGTGCGATGCCATGCACTTTGCAGAAGAACTCACTGGCCGTTATCGTGGTGATCGCCCATCACTGCCTGCTATTGCTATCTGCGATCCTAGCCATATCACTTGTGTTGGTAATGATTACGGCTTTGACTACATCTTCTCTCGCTTTGTACAAGGCGTAGGCGCTCAAGGTGATATCTTCTTAGGCATTTCTACCTCAGGCAACTCAAAGAACATTATTGAAGCCTGCAAGGTATGTAAAGACAAGGGCATGAAGAGCATTTGCCTCTTAGGTAAAGATGGCGGCACTCTTAAGGATATGTGCGATATCCCTCTTATAGTGCCACACAGTGGCTATGCTGATCGTATTCAGGAAGTACACACCACCATCATCCATATTTTCATTCGCGGTATCGAAGCTATCATCACTGATACCCACTACTAATGCCATCTAAGGCATATAACCAAAAGAGCCAGACTTATCCTTAAGCCTGGCTCTTTTGCTTTTGGCAAAGGCAAGCCCCATCTAATCCTTTTTGGTGGAACACGGCCTTTAGACAAGCTACTTCTATCTAGACTTCACTTAGGCGCATAAGATGCCTCGTTTTATGCGTGGTTGCCATCAGCAGCTGCAGCCTATTCATCAGCTGCAACCTATTCATCGGCTGAAACCTTTTTATCGCCAGTAGCGAACCTATCATTGATCGGCAGCTGCGGCCTTTTCATCGGCGGTATCGGTTGTTTCATTACCCGGCTCGCCATCTTTCTTCTTGCCTTTCTTGATGACTAGCTCCATGCCTCCGCCACCAAGACGCACTTCCTCATAACCTTTAAACACGGCAATCACTAGCGCAAGACCAATTGCAGAAATCGCTGCAATTGCAGTTGCGGTTAGCGCAGCGCCTACTGTTCCCATCACTGTACCTGCAGCGCCCAAAGAGACGCCACCAGTAAAAGGAGCAAATAAGGCAGCTCCACTCATTACCAGTGCTAAGGTATTTAAAGAGGATGAGCCAATTGAGCGTAAGGCTTTAAAGGATGTATGCAGCTTCTTACCCAGCTCGCCCTTAACTAAGATTCGCTCTGCACCGCTCTTTTGGGCTTCATTAAGTTCCTCTTTAGTATGCACAACGACTAAGGCACGGTTATCAGGAACAACCTCGATGAATTCCTCAGCGTCGGCATCAACTGCACTTTTAGAGCGATCTTTTAGATCAGAATCATGCTCAACCTTAACTTTCTTTACTGTCTTGGCAAAGCCAGATGTAATGTGGTCACGTAAGTTGGCTGTACTTTGAGCAATCTTCTGTCCAAAGCCCTTTTCTTTAGCATCAGTAGCAGCATCTGCAACGATCTCACACTCTACTAACTCAATATCATCAGCTGCAGTACCTTGACTGCCACTATGATCCTGAGCATTTCCTGCATGATCTTGTTCTACCTTCTGATCCTCTGTACTTTCACTAGCATCTTTCTTGTTTCGACCAAACACTTTATGCAGTCTACTTTTAGCCTCTGCCGCAGAGGACTCTTGTGATTTTGGCATTAGCACCTTCCGTTGAACAAATGCTATACAAACTATTGAGCACTGCCCTTTTCAATCATCATTTTTAGGCTATTGTCTAGTAAAAGACTTAGCTTAAGCATAGCTACATAATATTCTATTGCATGGCATGCAACAGCAAAATAACGGCCTTCCATCGCCATAAGCACAGATGCAATAACGACAGTTACATGGAAGTACACTTGTGGCGATGATGCCGATCTTGCATAAGATCGTAGGGTTGTGATCTAGAGTTCTTAATTACCATCACTTATCATGGCATTCTTACAATAAATTCTGATATTAAGTTGCTTGCGATGGTATCACTTGATCATAAGATCTCAGTCTTGATCACAAGATCTATGTAGCCCACAAACTATTAGCGCCCACAACTTGCGTTGTGAGCGCTAATAAAGTCCCTATGCTTTGTCTGTGCGAACAAAAAAGTAAGTTAACTAAGATCTTGGGTAATGATCCTCAGCTATCACTACAAGCCAATAAATGAGCTTTCCTCTCTATGCAGTATGTACGCCCTTAGACTTATGTGGTTGAGGATTAATGGTATACATCGGGCAAACCCTTGGTCGACGACGAGGGATCTCAACATTATCTCCCTCAAAGCGAGCACAATGGTTCTTAAGATGCAGACTTTGCATTCCAGGATCAAAGCCCAAAACTAAGTAGCGACGTCGCACACGATTGACCATACCTGGTGACACGTTAGCAAAGCTAAGGTAGATAAGAGGCAACACGAATATTGCCATTAGCACAGGAAATACGAGCAATGCTGGCAGCAACACTTGAGGATAGTACACACAACATAATCCTAAAATGCCAAACAGCACAACACAAATCCTAAGACGGCGGATGCTCTTACAACCATGATAAATACCTGATGCTAAAGGGCCTGATAAAACCATTTCTCTAGCATCTTCGTATAAAGCGAGAGCAAGGTCGGTGCTATTGGTGACACTCTTGTATCCAGACATATTCACCTCCGCTATTAACTAGCGTATATCCGCTGCACAAGTGTGCTTAGCTGAACTAATTCAGCGACAAAAGCGTGATCTTCAATCTGGCGTGTCATTGATGACAGATGAAAATAGTGGGGTTAAATGTCATCTAAAAAGGTAAGGTGTTGATAGCTCTTATGATCTTCAAACTCCTTAATATGACTTACATAAGGCTATATGTGCTTAAGATCGCCAGAAACAAGAACATTACACTTAAGTGCAAGATTATCAGAAATACTGAGCGCTTGCCCCCATCAAGCTCATAAAATGAGGCAATATAAAAGTTCTTTTGCTGAGTTTTGAGATCCAAGGCATGTAGATAGCTCACGATCTTAAAAAGTCTCAAGATCGTTTTTCAAGATCGTTTATTTTGATCTTTTAAGATCATAGCCATGATCCCTTATCAAGATCTGACCGATCAAGTCACCTATCATTTTGAGATCTCAAGATCTCAGATCTGACTTTAAGATCTTAGTTTTGCCTATATGTTTCAGAGATCAGAGCAAGATCGCGTGAAAATATTTTCTAGGTTGTATTACAAGTAATTTAATATATACACATTTATGTTTACATTTTAAGATGATTTTCGAGCGATTAATGCACTTTTTAGAGCAATTTAAAGAGCATTGAGGTCAATTGAAGTCAGCTGCCTCAAGATGACTACTTGTTAACCATAAAAATATAAAAAACGCTTATTTATGGGATTTTTAAAATTAGGAAAGTAAATATACCAACGCGGCTATTCGCTTATTGAAAAATGGCTTAGTTGCGTCTTTAGAGGGGATATTTATCGACTAGAAGAGGGGAGCTGATAGGGCAAATGCTATGAAAAGGGCATAAAAAAGGCTTTACCGCCGTTCAAAGCGAGTAAAGCCTATTCGTGCACACCTCCTGGCAAGAGTGTGCTTTATGTGTATAGCTTAAGCCTGCATGTTGAGAATTTCAACCTGCTTATCATCTGCATTAGCACGTGCGGTAATTTGACCAGCAACCCATGCCTTCTCACCAGCAGCGTTAAGAAGCTCTACAGTCTTATCAGCATCAGCAGCATCTACGATCACAAGCATACCTACACCGCAGTTAAAGGTGCGATACATTTCGTAGGTTGAAACATTGCCCTTAGCCTTTAAGAAGTCGAAGATCTCAGGCCACTGCCAAGTTGCAGCATCGATAGTAGCAACAGTGTTATCTGGCAGAACGCGTGGGATATTCTCCCAGAAGCCGCCGCCAGTGATGTGAGCCATTGCGTGAACATCAATATTCTTGATGAGGTTGAGCAGAGGCTTTACATAGATGCGGGTAGGAGCCATAACAGCATCAGCAACTGACTGACCTGATGGGAGCTTATCTGCATCTGGGTTTACGTTTGCAAGCTTTAAGATGTGACGGATTAAAGAGTAGCCATTAGAGTGTGGGCCACTTGAAGAGATAGCAACGATGGTGTCGCCAGATTTTACCTTAGAGCCGTCGATGATCTTGGAGGCCTCAACTACACCTACGCTAAAACCAGCTAAGTCGTAGTCACCAGTCTCATACATGCCAGGCATTTCAGCAGTCTCACCGCCGACTAAAGCGCAGCCTGCCATTTCACAGCCATTAGCAATACCGGTTACAACAGAAGCAGCCACGTCTACGTCGAGCTTGCCAGTTGCATAGTAATCGAGGAATAAGAGTGGCTCTGCACCCTGAACGATAAGATCGTTAACGCACATAGCTACGAGGTCACGGCCTACAGTATCATGACGCTTAAGATCGATAGCCAGACGTAACTTGGTACCAACACCGTCAGTGCCAGAAACTAACACAGGCTCCTTGTAGCCCTGAGGAATGCGAGTTAAAGCACCGAAGCCACCTAAGCCGCCAATTACTTCTGGACGGGTGGTACGCTTAACAGGGCCCTTAATACGCTCTACCAGTTCCTCACCAGCATCGATATCAACACCAGCATCCTTGTAGGTTAAGTTCTCAGCCATTTTTTGCCTCAGTTACCTCAAAAACAAATGGATGCTTGATTATACAGGAAATCGCCCCATTCTCATCCTGATTAGCTAAAAAATGCCTTTCTAAGGCCTTTTTATGGCTGTTTTAGCGGCGATCTTTGCCTTAAACATCAGTTATTCAGGCGATCTTAAGGTGATCTTTTAACGATCTTA
The DNA here is from genome assembly GCF_902485895.1 of uncultured Anaerobiospirillum sp. Lineage (NCBI taxonomy): Bacteria > Pseudomonadati > Pseudomonadota > Gammaproteobacteria > Aeromonadales > Succinivibrionaceae > Anaerobiospirillum > uncultured Anaerobiospirillum sp. The sequence goes on from NZ_CABTML010000108.1 coordinate 16,418, forward strand.
GAAACGATCTCATCTATGATCCATAAGATCTTATCTTCCACTGACAGGCCTGTACCCATGCCTAAACGGGCTTTTCTTTGAGATCTTCTGTAACAAGCAATGAAGATCTTTTCTTAGGATTCTCATGTCCAATAGATCAGAAAAATTAAGCATAGTGACTTAGACCACGCCATGCACTTATGCGCATGTGCTAAGATCACTAACTTCATTAATCACACATACACTTAGAACAGATCTTGCTATATCTAAGCTGTAACAATCGCTCTACAATGATCTTGATCTTTAAGATCTTAGATCACACAGACTCACAATCAGGCTAAGATCTTGTTTATGAGTCATGGCATGTCTGCTTTAGCAGGCACACTGATACTTAGAGGATGCATCTGAATGCTCAACAAAAAGTTTTCACTGCTTGCAGGTTCTGCAGCTCTCATGCTCGGCAACGTCTGCGCCATAGCACATGCCGCTGAGAACAATGTCACTATTAGCTCTGATCAAGGTATGCAGGCTGTACAAACTAAGGTTCAGCCTCGTAACTACACCATTAATATTGCTACCCCTGCAGCGCAAAACGCAGCTACAGCACCCGCACAATTAAACAGCGCCCAACCTGCTGCAACACAAGTAAACAGTGCTCCACCTGCTGCAGCTCAAGCTAAAAGTGCCCCAGTTAAAAGTGCTACAGTAAAAAGTGCCCCAGTAGCCGGCCAAGTTAAGCCTTATATTCCTGACGATGCACCTGTGGCCAAAGCTCCAGCATCAGCTGCCCCTGCAGCTGCCCCTGCCACTTTAGCTCCTGCTCCTGCAGCTGCCCCTGCCACTTTAGCACCTGCCCCTGCTCCTGCTGCTGCACCGCTGATTAGTGCACCGGCACAAACGATGGCGGCTCCAGCACCTGCTGCCAATGCACCTGCTGTAGCACCTGCAGCACCGAATGCAAATGCACCGGCTGCCTCGGCAGCGGCTGCGACTGCAGCAGCTGCAAATGCAACTATTGGCAATGCAGCACCTCAAGGTAGCATCAATGCGCCTGCTGCTAACGCTCAGGCCCCTGTCCCTGTAGCAACTCGTGGTGGCCCTACTGTTACTGAGGAGCTACAAACTCAGAGCAAGACCGAAATTTCCAACCGCGCACAGGTAAATGATCAACTTTATCCTGCAACCAATAACCCAAATGGTCAGGGTGCATTTACTCCAGCTGAGCCTGGCTTTACCTTTGAAACCCAAGCTCAAGAGCAAAAGGCTGCAGATGGCGGTACTGGTAATCCAAATGATCAGATCCAAGAAGTCAGTGTCACTATGCTTACTGACTTTGACGCTGCTGTAGTCGAAGGCTTCAAGAGCTTAGAGAGCAGCCTTACCTTAGGCATGGGCCGCTCAACTAATCTCACCATTGATGATGTTGCTCCTGCCTTACGTAGCTTCACCACTGATGCTGATGGCAACCTCGTGCTGCGCTTTAGCGTGCCTATGGCTCAGAGCATTATTAAAAAGAAGGGCACTCCATCATGGAACGGCCTGTCTAACCCTATCTTAGTATGGATGGCTGGTTTAGATGGTTCTAGCGGTGGCACTAATATGAGCCTCGTGAGCGGTCAAAACTTAAGCCCATTTGCCTCTGCGATCTTAGGCGCTGCTCCTGAGTATAAATACCGTATGATCTTCCCAGTCTTAGATATCGAGGAGATCCAAAAGGTATCGGTCAACACAGTATTAGATCATCGTGATGATGTATTAGCTGCAGCCTCAGCTCGCTATGGTGCTGATTACTTCATTGCTGCTGCAATTAGTTCTGTGCCTAATGAAAGTGGCATGACCTTCAAGTGGAACCTCTTTTACAAAGACGGTACTTTAATTGCGCAATCAGCCATTTCAGGTCTGATGGATGAGGTAGCAGCCTTAGGTGCCGGTGACATCGCCCGCGCCTTAATGACCTATCAATCCAATCAAACTGAGTCTAATGAGCCAAGCGCTTTATCTAAGAACAATGTAGATATCGACATGATTGGCCCTGGTGATGGCTATGTACGTATGCGTATTTCCAATGTACGTAGTTTGCAGGATATTAAAGAGATCAGAAATATCTTCATCACTTATGGTTTTGACGGCGATACTCGTGTGATCGGCTTTGACAATGGTCTTTTAGTCTTTGAAGTTGCTACAAACTCAGAGCCAGATAACCTTGCTGCTACTATGCGTCGCTCTGGTGAGTTTAAGTACTTAGCCCCATGGACTTTCGACTTTGTTAAGAATGTATCAGTGCGCCCAAGCAACGATACTTTTGTGGGCACTTCCACTGATGTTCGTCCAAACAGCCGCATCAATCCTGACTTAGTCCGTCCAGCTCATCCATCAAACATGCGCAAAGACAGTGAGGTGGGCGTTGGTGAGGGTTTACCAAGCCGTAGCACCCCTGCTATTCAGGGCACTGATATGTAAGCACACGCCCTTGACGCAAAACTAAGCATCTAAACGAAAACCCCCGCATTTGCGGGGTTTTTCATTATGTCGCTATACATTGCTAGTGAGCATCCAAAGCTTTATGAGGCAGCGCGGCTATATGCTCATTGCGTCTTTAGAGGCCTTTAATAAGCTCTTCATCAAAAGAACGCTGTATCACGATTTGAGAGACACGTGCCTTAATGCGCTCACGAGTGAGTCTATCAGTGCACTCTTGTAAGGAGCGGTTATACATACCAATAGCCTGTGAATAGCCGCCACTGATTGCATAGAGCTCGGCACGTGACTGCATTGCAGAACACTTATCATTAAGTGCTGAATATGCCTTCTCAATTAAAGAGACCGCCAAAGCATCATTTGGCTTGTTACGTAGATACTTATCTAAAATGTCCTTAGCCTTGGCAAATTGCTTACTCTCTATATAGGCATAGGCTAAGTTAATCACTACAGCCTGATTATTTGGTTTGTAGCGATAAGCCTGCTGCAGTCTTTCAATAGCAGCGCCACTATTACCATCCTTAAGATCGATATCAGTTTTTACATCAAGCACGAAGATGTTGTTTTGTAACTTAGATGGCAGATGAGTCAAATATGATCGTGCTTCATCTAATTGCTTGAGCTCCAAACAAACTAAAGACAGGGCATAATTCTGATAGACCGCTGAATTATGCTCGCCATTTTGCATGAGAGCTTGCTTAAGAGTTTTTAATTGCTGCTCTCCTGATACTCCACTATATCTAACTGCCACACGTGCTCTTGCCATGTCGTAATCAGGATTTTGCGAGTAGTTACGACGCTCATATTGAGTCACACGGTTTTGCGCCTCAGCTAAACGAATATCATTAAGTGGGTGATCGATAAGTAAGGTAAATGCTGGATTGATATTACCTTGCTGTGAGAGCATGGTTCTAAAGAGGTCAACCGTACCCTTAGGATTGAGTCCAGCCTTATACATAAGACTAATGCCTACACGATCGGCCTCATACTCATTATCACGAGTGAAGTTGATGCGGCTTTGCATTTGTGCACCCACAGCAGTAGTCATGGCAGCCACACCGAAAGCAGGATTAATAATCGACATGGCCACCGCGCCGATGATACCTGCTGTTGACAGGCGTGAGGATGCAGTAGCTAATTCGACAAAGCGGGCAATATGTCTTTGGGTTACGTGGGAGATTTCATGGGCAATAACCGAGGCAAACTCATCTTCAGTCTTAGCGTAGTTAAACAAACCAGTGTTGATTGCAACTTTACCGCCTAAGAATGCAGATGCATTGAGCGTGTTGTTTCTTACCATGAAAAACTCAAATGGAAAGTTCACGCCATCTGCATGAGCAAGCAAACGATTACCAAGAGAGGTCACATACTCGCTCATCACCGGATCATCGAGCACATTCATATTGCTACGAGCAGTACGCATAAAGAAATCACCAATGGCCATTTCTTTTTGTACAGAGATACCCATTACACCCGCTGTACCAATCTGAGGAATCAGGATTTCGCTTTCGTTGGCATAGGACACGTTATAAGCTCCACCTGATAACAGCACCACAAGTGCTGCAGCAGACAGACTTTGTCCAGCCTTTCTTAAAATGCCTTTACGGCCTGATAAATAACGTTGCTGCATAAGCAAATCCTAATATCAGCTTATAAATGATCCCGCTTAAAAAAAGAAAGCGCTCTGCCCAAAAGTTAATTCCAGTCTACTTTAGAGAACATAACCATGGTGTCACTAAACTGTGCTAATAAAACATACCGCAAAGTCATAGTTAAACACCACATCATTGTACCTACACATGCTTAGCTTAGCTTTAGCATGCATCAAGCAAGAGCAATAAAAATAAGTTAAAGGCTTTGTGCTCCTGAAAAAAGTATACGCTTGGGCTCACTTGTCAGGTTGGATATGAGTCGTGGCTTAACAAGCTTACAGAAATGAGTAATTTTTTGTCTTAGAGTTATTAGAAAGCTAGGATTTATCAGATGGCTACGCTAGACTATGTTCCTGCTAAGATTAATTATCATTTCACAGCCTATCAGGGCTATTTATCAACAACCATGCGCTAGCTCTATCGTTGTTGTATAACTAGAGGCCAAAAGCTCGGCATGTTATCTCTCTTAAAGCATTGGTATCAACGACACTTCTCACAGCCTGGCACCATTGAATTTGCAGTAGTGCTCATAGCTACATTTATCACTGTCTACTACTTTATGTGGCTCGTAGGCCCACTAGTGGTAGCTCTGTGTCTAGCATTCTGTCTAGACTGGCCAGTTGAAAAACTCAAAAGACGCTTTGGTATCGGACGCAAGATCGGTTCATGCATAGTCATGACCATCTTTAGCTCCTTCTTCATCACCATATGCGTGTTAGTAGCTCCTAATGTGATTAAACAGGGTGCTGAGCTTTATAACTCGATTGTATCGTTTAGCACTGTAGATCCTGAAAAACAGGCTGTATATGATCAGCAAAGCTTTACTGGCAGCATCTTAAGTGGCTCAGAAAATAAAACGAATGCTGTTGATGACAAGACCCAATCTCTTGCTCAAAGCATGGCAGATGATCCTGCCCAAACTGCACATGAAAGCACTCTAAATGCACAAGTTAATACCTCGCAAGAGAGCAATAATAGCGAGAACAAAGATGTAAGTAATGCCAATGAGGATACAGAGAATAGCGCTCCTCAGGTAACCCCTGATACCACCATCATTTACATCTCTACACCTGAGCAAGATGGCGCTAAGCATGTAGCAAGTGCACATGGAACAGAAGTTCAAGCACACCAAAACACTGCAGCTAATAGCACTCATACCTACACAAATCCTGATGGCTATCAGATCAAGGTCATCAACGGTGCTAACAATACGCATGCTCTAGGCACTGTGACTAGTAGCGATGGACAGATAAACCTCACTGTTAACGATTTTGATATTCGTGTGGCACATGAGCTTAATGAAGTCTTAAACAACTTACCTGAGCCAATGCCATCCATGCTCACAATTGCAACTTTAGAGGAGTATGTCAGCCGTATTCGTGTAGCAGCTACCAATAAGATCGCTGACTTAATGAGAACACAATTGATGCCATCAGTTGTAAACGCCTTTACTTGGCTCGTTTACGCCATCATTGTGCCTATCTTTACTTTCTTAATGCTCTACAACAAAAGGCAACTACAAAAGCGTGCACTTACTTTCATTCTGCCAAACAATCAGCAGCTTATGCGTCAGTTCTGGCCAAGCATGCAAGCCCAGATCTCAGGCTATATTCGTGGCAAGATCCTGCACATTGTCATCATTGCTGCAGCTAATAGCGTGGCCTTTATGCTCATGGGCATGAACTACGCGCTCTTGCTTGGCGTAGGCGTTGGCTTATCGGTGGTGATCCCTTATGTAGGTGCAGTAGTAATTGCAGTGCCTGTAGTTATGGTGGCTGTATTCCAATTTGGCTTTAGCCCAGAGCTCTTATGGGTTTTAGTTATCTACACTGTTATTCAGCTGTTAGATAGTAACGTACTTACCCCTATGCTCTTCTCTAAGGCAATGAACTTAGATGCTTTCTCCATCCTCTCTGCCATTTTAATCTTTGGTAATTTATGGGGTTTTTGGGGAGTGTTCTTCGCTATTCCACTGGCCACTTTCGTCAAAACACTGATTACAGGCTGGCCAAATAACGACCCACATGATGAATTTGGTAACCCGCAAAAAGCTGAGGATGCAGCACAAGAAGCGGTACTTACTTTAAGAGAGATAGGAATTAAGAATATTGAGAAGAACTTTTCCGAGCCAGATAAGTCTAACGATAAGGATCGTATCTAATATTCTTTCTTCTTCATGATCAAAAAAAGCGCCTGTAATAGACTATCTTACAGGCGCTTTTTTTTTGTAATACAACATCTCAACAATCAGACATAGCATAAGAACAAGGCAAACTTATGCCGTTTTTTCATGTGCCAGATCGTTTGAATAGCTTTAGCTCTTAGTACATCAGAGTGTAGAGCTTACGACGGTAACGGCTTTGTGCCTTATCGCCATTCATAGTATTGAGAATATCAAGGAAGGTCTTCTTAACTTCTTCCTTGTTAAGATCCTCTTTAAGCTTAGTGAAGAGCATCTCTAAAGCCTCTTCCTTCTTACCTGCCTCAGCAAGTGCTACAGCATAAGCTACAGCGTTCTCATCAGAAGGATCCTTTTCAAACTTATCCTTTAACTCCATTAAAGCTGGGCTGTTTTGTGCCTGCTCGGCTAAAGTTAAAGCCGCAATTAACTGCTGATACTCTGGAGAGGACTTCTCTTCACGACCAGCATCATCAAGTAACTCATGAGCCTTGGCAGTGTTCTTAGCAGCAATGAGCATACGAGCATAGATGAACTTAAAGCTGCGGTTTTCCTTGTCAGAAAGATATGCCTGCTCAGCAGCAAGAACAGCGGCTGATAAGTCACCTGCTGCTTCAGCTTGCAGAGCCTGACGCATTAACAGCTCACCAGCGCTTGGCATGAACTGATTCATGAGTTCTTGCAGGTTATCAATGATCTGCTGCTCACCTTCTAAAATGGCTGCTGGATTGCCCTTATCAAGCACAGCAATAGCAGGTAAACCGCGCAGGCCTAATTGAGAGGCTAAATACTGCAACACAGGCTCATTGAGATTGCACATAGCTAAGGTCAGGTACTCATTGGTATCTGAGATAGCTGCTGTTACAGCAGTCTTGGCGCGTTCACATGAACCGTCTTCCATAAAGAAAAAGCATAAGACAGGCTTTTCCATTGAGCCTTCTAAAACTTGCTGGAAATTTTCTTGTGTTACGTACATTGTTATACCTATACCTTTGGAAAAACTGCCTTATTGTACAGTCCTAGGCTACGATAAGCCACACAGATAGCCAAACTTTAGCAACACTCGGCTCTGAAAATAATCTCACCAATCCTTAAAGTGCCACCTAAATTATGGCCACGATTTAACTGTAGTCACTACTACAAAGAGAGTGCAGGCCATCTTTGTAAGCGTAAATTTTCTTGTGCAATACTACTTCTGGCAAATAAATGCAAGTCTGCAAAAACCTGATATATAAGCCATTGTAAAAGATTAATGATCGGCAATGGTTAGTTAGCAATGACATTTTTACAATATTTGTCTTGACGATTTTAAAAATGGCCTTTCTCAAGCATTTTCATACATACATAAATGCATAAAACATCTGTAAGCTAGATTTTTAATGGCTTTAAAACGATATTTTGGCTTATTCCTTAAATTTATTTGGTTGTCTCAAAAATTTGTGACGTTGCGCAACATTTTTTGTCTAAAAATTCACTCAAAGCCTTGTCACATCTAGGAAACACGCTTTTTATTGTGTTTGCGCATGCCAAACAAATCAAAAGTGATCAAGATCACATAAATGAAGCAAGTTTAAAGCATCTTACAAGAACACTTTGGCCTATTTAAGCCATTTTAATAATTCACAAAACTATGAATTTGCAAAGCTGCCAAGTCTGTCACAAGACCTACTGTTTTACCGACGCCATCACAAATCGCGATTTTTAAGTTTGCGCTAAGATGCACCTGTCCTCGCAAGATGAGATTGGCTCTAATCACGCGGACAAACTCACCAGCTACACAGGCAATAGCCAGAATGAAGTGTGTAGAACTGATGATAGATGAAACTAGAACCTGACCGCAGCTTCATGGTCATAATTTGCGCCTTTTTTCTTGGCCGTGAAGCTACGATCATTTTGATTAAGGCAGGTTTGTTATGGCAGAGAACTTCTACAGCTCTGATTACCAGTCACAATACGCACACGATGATGATGGCTATGTCCATCCAAATAATGGCGAGCAAAACTCTTATGGCCGCTCTTATGGCGGTTCCGGTCAGTACGATCAAAACGGCCAGTATGGTCGCTCCAATGGTCAGTACGAGCGCAACTACGCACCACGCCGTTCAAATGGTGACCAGTACGAACAAGGTGGTTCTAACTACAAAAACAATTACCGCTACAACCGTCGTTTTGAAGGCGGCAATCAGTATCGATCCAATCAAGGCCAAGATGATGGCCTAAAATTCACCATCGTCGAGAGCTATGGTGTTTTCCATACAGATCCTCGTAGTGGCTACACCAAAGAGGTCAACTTAGTTTCATGGAATGAGGCTAAACCAAAGTACGATATCCGCCCTTGGTCTCCAGATCACAAGAAGATGGGCAAAGGTCTTACCTTTACTGCCGATGAGTTCATTATGCTGAACACCATCACCTCCGCCATGATCTCTTCAAAACCAGAGCTTAAGACACGCTACATGGAGTTGTTAAATGACAAACTTAACGACCCAACCGATCAAAAGAGCGCCATTGCTGCAGCAAGCGATATGAGCACCTTAGGCGTACAAAGCAACCTAGCTAGCGCCAAGCCTCAAGAGAGTGCTACTGATCTTGATGATGACGATGACGCAAGCACCTCATTCTAAATAATTATTTGAGCAAACTAGTGCCTGATGCGGTTATGGATTTAGCCGCATCTCCTTTTCTCCCCACCGCCTAAAGCTTTCTTTTTAATCCCCCTCTCCTAGAGCTTTCTTTTGCGCTCCATCTCTAATCGCTAAACTTTTCTCTTCACTCTAACCTAGGCATTCCTTTGAGCCAATCTTATAGAGGCAGCTTGCTGATCTCTTCCACAACTACTCTTTTCTTTTGAGCTACCATCTTCAAGCCTTGCTGCTTGTATTGCCCTAGCTTCTAGAGGCGATCTTGATGGTCATCACCTTCAAGTAGTATCAGATCTAGTGACTGCAGGATAGTTTTAAGTTTATTTACGCTGATTCCGATATGGTGACGCGATTTGAGTAATTGCACTATGCCGTTGAGCGTAAGCTTACCCTCAAATTCCTGATACAGCTGCACAACGTAATTAGAGACAAGCTGCGTACGCAAAGAACGTGTCATATGCTCATCTTGAGGGTGCTTAGTGTAATAATTGATTTTGTCTTGGCTAAGTCCTAAGGCTCTTTGTAGCAACGAGCGTTTAAGCTTAGGATGCTTATCAATCAAGCTCTGGTAGCTCTCAAGGCGCATCGCCATGTGCGTGCACTCTTTAGCATAGGCATCCATAGCACTTAACTTTCTTTCAAGGTCGATCCTTGCCTTAGCGCCCTCCATTAAGCTGCGCATATCCTCAACAAAGCGAGAGTAATTTAACAGCTGCACTTTCTCTGGCAGTTTTTTAAAGTCTTGATCAAAGACATTCACCTTAGGCGGTCTACCGACGCTTTTATCGCTCTTGCTTAAGTACTCGGATACTGCCATCCCCTCATCAAGGCTCGTGACAAGCTCAAGTAGCGATACTATCTGAGCGCTCTGCGCATCATTGGAAGAATCATTAAATCCCTCTTGCGACTTATCCGACGCGACGTCAGTGTCCATTTTTGTAAGCTTGTTCATTAACTCAAGCTTGCTTTTGGCACTGTTAAGGCTTGCTTGGAGCTTAGATTGTTGTGCTTGCTTGTAGCTGAGCTTTGCTTTTTCATCGTACTTGCCTGAAAGTGAGTCTCTAAGCTTGGTGGCCTCTGCATTGGTGCGAGCCGCGTTGACTGCTTGCTCATAGCGCTCTTTAAGTTCGCTTAGGCTCAGATCTGGGTTGTACTTAAGAATAAGGTTGTTCACCACGTGCATATTGGCACTATCAGGAATACGCGCGATGATCGCTCCATTTAGCGGTACTTTAGCTGCAAGGCGTTGCTGATAAGTAGTCTCAAGCTGTTTCTTATCGGCCTTAAACAATACTGCAGTTGCATCTAAGGGGTAGTTATACGCGATCATGAACTCAACTACGCAAGCACGATCATATTTAGAGAGTGGCTGAGGATCGATTAAGTTTGTACAACGCATTGCCTCATCAAAGCCGTGTAGATCAATAAAGTTGAGATAGCGAGCTACAGTATGAGCCGTTTGGCCAATGAGCGCGGCGATCTTGGCGTTGGAATAACCCTCAGAGCGATACTTTAAGACGAACTTGGCAATATCATCCTTACTGACACGGGTATAGCGTCTAAAGTCAGATACCTCTTTGATATTCAAATAGCTTACGTTTGCTTCATATAGTTCAAGCTGAGCGCAATATGCCTGATGGAGCTGAGACAGCGACTGACCACCATTGTGCGCTTTTACATACTCCTCAAGATACTTTAAGTTCACGCTCTCAGGAAGTTTGGCAACTTTTGGACTATCCATGAGCGCATGACCAATTAACTTGCGAATCTCAATACAATCGCCTAGCAAAGAGCTACGCGTTTTAAAGATAAGCTCAAGCATGTACTGAGGCATGTTATAGGCATGAGAAAACTCAACTATGGAGGCTAGCTTGCGTGGAGTAAGCTTGAGATCTTCAGTAAGACTTGGCAGGCGTTTTAACTCATCGAGACCATGAATGTCTTTAAAGCGCACAAATCTCAGGGCACTCTTTTCACTAATGCCAAGCTCTCGAGAAATTTGCGCTGGGCTTAAGTTAGCTTCAATAAGCTCAATAATCTTATTGCGTGTTGCATCATCCAAAGATGTCCTTGAACTTCTAATGTGTTTAGATTCGACCATAAGACTTACTCTGTTTGATACTAAACGCCTAGGATAAATGGATTAGTGCCTAGCCTCTTAGCTGCCCATGATAGCCATTATTAGCACTTGTAACTGGCTATTTTAGATCACCACCAGCTTGCAGATGGGATATAGCTGAGATTATGCGGCCATGCCTCGATTATGCTGCCATACCTAGATTAGGCTGTCATACATGGATTATGCGGCCATGCCTCGATTATGCGTCCATGCTTGGAATATACAGCCTTTGCATGGATGATGAGCTCTGGCATGGGAGCATGCATTTTTGCTGTGCGCTAGCAAAGTCTGCGACTAACTATGTGGTGCTTAACTACGTGGCGACTAACTATGTGGTGCTTAACTGCAGCTTTGCTGCGTTAGATGCTTGTGTGCAAGGGCAGCTTGATAGTGTAGCTGCCCAAGTATGGGGTGGGAGTTTTAGCGCACAAAACGATTTAAATCACGAGTGGATTCAATCAGGCTTTCAAGCTCTGGTCGAGCTTGCAAGATGCGACCATCGCGCTCAACAAATGATGAGCCATCACTTGAGAAGACGGTATTGTGCTTATCGCCAATTAAAATCAGGCTATCGCCACTATCAGAGATCAAGATGCGATGACCTGCTCCACTATTTAAGTTACGACCTAAGGTGTAGTTACCCTCTGGAGTTGTGATATTAACTGCGGTTGCGCCATAAGTTGCGCATATATCTTGATGAGAAGTTAACGCTTGTACGGCGGTATTTTGCTTCTCGCGATCAGCCCATAAGATCATGAGCGGCACATGCTGTACGCCACGATCAAAGACCTCTGAGCTTGGCTTGAGCATTTGATTGCCCTCGCAAGCGGTCACAATGATCATAGTGTCTTTGAGTAATCCAGCTAATGACAACTCACGTAAGAAGACAGCAAAGAGAGCATCTACATGGTGTAAGGAGCTTTCATACATCAAGCGTGCAGCCACCATAGGATCATCCTCGCCAGAGGATTGCACGTCCTTCTCCTTATCGATTAAAGCCTTAGCAGAGGAGTTGATGATGGAAGCAAACTCTTGTGCACGAGCTTGTGCCATAGCATTAACATTAGCTCTTTGCTCTTCACTCTCGTCATTAGGCAGCTCGGCTGCAATGAGTGGCAAGGTTGCATCATCCTCAAAGATGGTCACACTATTCTTATCTGTGCTCAGCGACTGTAAATCAGAGTTATTGTTAGCTCCTGCCTTATAATTCTTAGCAAATTGGGCTCTTGATGCAGCTTGTTCCTTAAAGTCACGTAAGTCATTAATCACTAAAGTGAGCTCATATGGACGCTTGTCAAAAGAGTTGTATAAAGAGATCTGACGGAAGGCCTCAATAAACATCTCGCGTACATTAGAAGCATGACTCATCTGTGAAGGAGCTAAGGCTGATGCCTCAAGCAAGGATGAGTAGTAATGACGCTTATTAGCAATCAAATTAGGATCGCTAAAGGACGCATCAGAAAGAATTAAACGACGAACGTAATCCTGGCGGTACATGGTCTCGAATGGTACTGGCAGGATATTACCTGAATACAAGGCACGACGGTACTGCAAAGGCAGACCGAAGTTCATAGAGTAAACATTGTCGATCTCATTTTTATAGAGCAAGTAGTGATTTTCAAAGCTCTGTGCATAGGACTTAAAGTCCATGAGATTCTTACTGTTCTCTTGGGTTAAATCGTTATATGAAAGACCATTGAGGCTAATGGTGATGACATTCTTAGGCTTTTGCTCTTCATCAACAGTGATCTTGCCTAATGGATACTCCATGTAATCGGCAATATTAGCTGCAGCATTAGCATCGAACACTTCGTTATTAAGCCAACCATGCGAGCTTAAAAATGAGCGCGCTGTCATTGGGTAATGCATCGGGAATGAGGAGCGTAACAAAGTAATACGCTCATACTTAGTAGCATCAGCCCAAATATGCAGAATATGCGAGCAAATGAAGCAGGAGATGAGGGTAATTAAAATGCTTCTGACCGCATACGGATGATGATCGCGGTAGAGTGAGTGTGTAGTGATTTTGGCAAAGAATAATTCAAGGCCAATCACTATAGGCACAGCAATGAATAAGAAGTTGTAGTTAAGGCCGGTACTGAAATCAAGCTCACGGACGATGAGGTTAAGTGCCGTCATACTCAGGTGGACTTTAACCGCTAAGTAGATCTTGATATCAAACAAGAGCGCAGTATGTCCAATTACCGCAAGGATTACAGCAATAACACGGTAGTAGCGGAAATTACCAATAAAAGCTAGCGGGAAGAGCAAGACCATGTAGAAGACCACAGCCAAAAAGCTCATATGGCCAAGAGAGGTAACTACAAGGTAGACAAAGCTCAAAAAGTCTGTGGCTGGAGGAGCTGCATAGACGTAGCTAAGTCCTAACAGACATGAAAGGAGCATGTTTACAAAGATAAAGTAGTGGCCCCAGGTAATTGAACGGGACACCTGCTCTTTGTAGGAAAAACGTTTTAATGAATGCTTACCGTCGCTCATTGCAGGCACTATTCCAACTGCAAAGATCTATGCCTTACGTAATCTTCATATACCGCAAACCTAGAATCTTTACCTAGGTTTAAGTCATGTTCTTTACGCCCTAATGTGTACGTGATTCTAGCATAATTAGTTCACTAACTCTCCCATCAATACTCATGAGCAGCACCATGATGGCCAAATAAAAATCTCATCTGCCTCCCTTTTGCTAAGAAGGCAAATTGCTGTTATGGGCATGCATCATCTTTTAGATAAGCATATTTTTGCCTACACCACTCCTATATCATCTTTTTACACAAGTTCTTTTTCATATAAATATAGTTTGTAATAGCCCAATTAAGCGCTTGCAAAACGTCAAAAACCGCATTTATTTCAGGAAAAAACATTTTGTTTGCACTTTAGCAAGTTTTCCTTTAGCTCAAAAGTATCATTATCGGTGCTGGCCAAAGCTTCTATTTAATGGCCTAACCATTTGTTTATGTATGCGCTCACCTTAGATTCTCAATGCCTGTGGTGCAGCTTTAAGCATACATATACAGCTCCATGACAAAGTACGCCCTAGTTTGCTCAATAGGAATAATTGATCATGGGAGGAGTACACCGTATGCGTGATGCTCAACAAATCAAAGCTCTACCTTACTTAGCTAAGGTCTATGCCGATCGTTACAATGTTTTTATCAACATTCAAGGCTGTAGCGCCTACTCTGACGGTCATTCCATCACTGTTCCAAAGCTCGATGTTAGCTCTCAAGAACTAGAACGAGTGCTTTTTGGCTTCGTAGCTCATGAGGCTGGCCACATTCGTTTTAGTGACTACAAGGTCTTAAACAAGATCTCTAATGACGACCGTTTGCGCGTGCTCGTCAACATCCTTGAAGATGCTCGCATCGAAAAACTTATGAGCCGTACTTTCATCGGCGTATATGACAACCTAGAGCTCGTTAACCGTAGCCTTTACAAGACTCAGCTAATGGACTTTAAGAGAACTAGCTCCATGCCTAAGCTGCAGTTACTTTTCAACTACATCATGTATACCTCACAGAGCATCGTTAATCAGTATCGCGACGCTGCCCTGATGAGCCGTCTTAGCTATCAAGAGCTCAGTTGCTTAATCAACCCTCAAGGTCTTGATGAGCTTAAATCACTCTTGTACGAAAGTTGCCCCAAGCTTGAGAACACCGAGCAGGTCTATGAACTAGCTAAGCGCATCGACTCAATGTTTTGTGGCCAGACTTTCTTTGTCCCAGACTTTAGACGCTTTGCCATACGCTACAACCTGACCTCAGCTTTCGATCAGGCTAACTGTATCGCTACTGCAGCTTTATACGGGCAAAAGTTCGACTACCCAGTTTTATGCCCAAGTCCATTCATGAGCAAGGTGCACAAGATAAAGCCTTTTGCCCAAAAGCATGGTCTGCCGTATACGGTCAAACAGCTCATGAAAGAGTGCTACCCAACTTTCTTATGTCCAAAACCACTAGACCTCTTTAGTCGTCTCGTCTTAAAGCCATCTGACCTCCTGCCTGCAGATCTTATCAAGGAGGCCAAAGCCTATGCCGACGAGTCCTTAGGCGGTTCTGCACACTTAAAGCACTTCGAGCGCTTCATGGACAACGAGTTTTAGTGAGGTGATCTATGCACGCACATTCTCTTTTTGAACAATTAGATGCACTTGAGACAAGCTTTTCTAATCCACATGGCTCCAAATTAGATGCTTTTAAAGACGACCATGAGCACCTAGACAGTAGCTATCACGAGCACCTAAACAGCAGCGATCACGAGTTTCTAAGTAATGGCGCTCATGCCCCAGAGCAGATGTCGCTCATGCATGATCTGCCTTTAGATGAAGGATCTCTAAGCGCTGATGGCCGCTCCGAGCACTGCAGAATGGGCCCACTTACTCCAAGTGCCACTACCCTCACCCATGACATCGACTCTAGCTGCTTTCATGAGCTTACCGATGGCGCAGATAGCAGTGCCGCATGCTCTGATACCGATAGTGGCATTACTGTCGACGCAACCAATGCTCTGGGTAAGAACGCCATAGTACAGCAAGAGCCCCTGGCATCTCAGGCAGATATGGAAGTTCAGGCAAATTGCGCCGATGACGATGATTGCAAGGGAGTTCCTTGCGCCAAAGCATTTATGCGCTCAGGGCGTAATCAGGAAATGAAAAACTTAGATATTTACGAGGCCCTCAATCATTACGTTGAGCCTAAAAATATCTACACCACTCCAAGCCCTAGCAGCAGCACTGACACCCAAGGTACCAATGTCGCAGCCCCTACTTTCTCTGATGATGGCGCTGCCGATACCGACGGCTTAGCTGCTGGTTGTGGAGCTAATAAAAAGATTGAGTTTGCTGCAGCAAAAGACGCGGCTGCGTGCTCATCACATGTCGGTGGTGGCGCTGCATCTAAGACTGGTGGTGAGGGCTCATCTTCTAATCAGGATAGCTCCGATGAGTCTAAGGACGATAAGGACCGTGATAGTTTAATGATGAGCGGGGATAACGATTGTTTATACGATCGTCGCCTGACCCGTTATTGCGGCAAGTATAGCGATCTTGAGTCGTTTAGAGCCAATCTCATCAACAAACAGCGTCAAATTGCGCAAATGGCTCGTGACAATGATAGCGAGCTGAGCACTCAGCGTCTTGGCATGGTTCACCGCTGGAGTGTCGATAGCTTCTTAGACAGTGATTTTACTAGACCTTTTTCTCAAGCCTTTGTTGAAGAAGAGGTGCCTAGCCAAATGTTCAACGGAGTAGCCTTGCCATCCTTTGCCCTAAGCACACGTATCATCGCCGATGCTTGGGCAAATCCATGCGAGTTCATTCCGATCATACCTTGGCTGTGTATTCGCAATCTGCCTAATCTCTTATCATCTCCATTGCGTCGCCTCAGCCTCAAGCAGCAAGATGCGCTTAAAGCTGTACGCCTACTACAAGAGAAGATAGTCTGCCACTTTACAACTTTACAAGAGTGCGCTGAGGCTGTAACTCGAGCCACTAAACAACTCTCTGGTCTCTTGCCTGATGATCTGAACTCCAATGAAGCTCAATGCAAACGCTATCAAGATATCCCTGCCTATCCTGTAGTGCAGTATTTACAAGATAACAATGAAATCTTGCTGTTAAAGCTGCGTTCAGACAATCGCAAGCTCATTGTCCGTCAGTCACCAGAGTTGATTTTAAAAATACGCTTTATGCTCGATAACGAGCGTCGCAAGCTTAAGTATCAGCGCAAAGCAGCGATCTTAAAGGAATACGGACTGTTAAGTGACTTAAACCTTAACCTCGATCCACCTTTAAATCCTGATGCCTATTGCGTTGATCGTGACGCTAAAGTGTGCGTACTCAAACGTGATATCGACCTTATCATGGCGGTCAAAAAGCTCTATCTGTCTTTTGAAAAGCGTCAAGATATACCGCTTTGCGTCAGTGAAGATCACTACAGGCTCTTAAATAATCGTCTTAAGGATGTAAGCGATCAAATTGAACGCCGCGATAGTAATGTCCGCTCCTTACGCACTATGCTCTATGCCATGCGCGATCCTAGTGACAAAACCTCCATCAATCTTGTCAAAAGACGCGCTAAAGCCATGGGCATTGCGCCAAGTAAAGAGGGTATTCAGCAAGCCCTTGAGAGCAATCAACCCACTAGAGCCAAGTACGATCCAGACACCCACGAGATCTCCATACCGCTTGATGAGAGCGCAGGCTATTCGTTTTTATCAGAACCTGTGCGTCTTGGCAGACATCTATTGTTTAACCACGACTGCACCAAGGCCTTTATCGACTACCGCGTACGTGATGATCAGCAGCTAAGCAAAGTTGTTGCGGGAACCTATGGTATTGGCCAACAAGACTCCTCTTTAGATCCTAGCGATGAGGAGAGTAAGGCCTTTACTGTCGATGCTGACGAGGCATTGCAGATGTACGAGCCACTAGAGCTCTACGAGGGCCTTATTAACACGGTTGCCTGCACTCCTCGCGATCTTAATGAGGAAGATGGCAAGAGCAACGATGCTAGCAAAAACATTGAGATCTTAGATGAGCATATACGCGATCCACGTTTAGAAAACACATATTGCGATGCTCTTAGAGAGTATTTGTACGCCAATGGCCAATTTGATCTTGGACTTGAGGCCCAAAACAATGTCTCAAGCGTTATCGATGCACTAGCCAAAGAACAGAACGTAGACCCATATCGTGGCGTCGGTGGCATCACCATCATGCCAGATAAACCTTTAAAGCGCGGCGATGAAATTGACTCTAATGCAAGAACCTTCATCCCTGATGAGAAGATGATTCAACGCTTTTTAAAGGAGGCCAACACAGAAAATCAGTTCTTAAGACGAGTTCTACGTCAAAAGGTTACCGCTGCCGTATCAAAAATGCGTGGTCGTAATCCAAAGGGACGCGAGATTGATCCACTGCGTGCTCAGTTCATCAAGATTGGTGAAGATCGCATCTTCAAAAAGCGCTTTATCAGCGAGGACTTTAATACCTCTATTCACATACTTGTGGATATCTCAGGCTCCATGTGTCACGTATCTAAGCCAGTACCAAAAGAGCAGATGCCATATGCCACTCGTTGCTATCACGCTTGTAAAGCAGCGTTGTCCATTGCCTCTGCCCTCTACGGCATTGATGGTGTCTTAATCGCATGCAGCTTCTTTCCAGGCTTTATTGAAAATAGCTCCACCTTCACGGCCTTACATAGCAATGAGCGCCTCTTAACTAAAGCACGTGACTTTTTGCAAGAGCCTCATGGCAGTACACCAATGGATGACGCTATCTATACAGCCATGCGTCAGCTCAACAATCAAACAGCTGACCGCAAGATCATCATCATGATTACTGACGGCGCACCTGATGATGTGGATCGCACCAAACACGCTATTGAGTCATTAGAGCAGCAAAACATTGAGTTGTATGCCATCGGCATCGAGACGCAAGACGACTACCACCTCTTTAAGCACTTTGCCTCATTAGATGAGGCCAACAAACTTACCGAGGTTATGTCCAAACTGCTTATTGAGCTGAGCAAAAGCAAGTTTGCCAATCAACTTGAATAAGAGTCTTTGGCCAATCTATCAACAAGAACAAAACCTAAAAATTCTTGAGTCTCTACTGCCTCAAGTAATTAAAGCAATGCCTATAAGGCGTTGTATAAACAAGGAACTGTCTTATGTTAAAGACAATCTTCAACAAGAAAGTGATCGATCAGTCTAATACAGACATCTACTCAACCTATTGGAACCACCCACCAGAGACTTGGGAATTTCTCTTTGCCAACGACAACCCTGATCGTGTCATGGTGCGCAACATTCTTCTTAACGAATGCTGTCCAAGTATAGTGCCCACCAAGACTGAGGAGAACTACGGTCGTATCGAGTTTAATCGTGTCGACAAGTTCAGAGCCGATCTCTTAGACTCACCTGCTCTTACTGAAGAGGCCCAAAAGAATGGTCTTATGTACTTGCTCATTGTTTTTGCCTTGCTGTTTGTCATCTTGCTACCTGTTTTAACTAAGGCTCCTGCAAACCTTAGGAACGTAATCTACCCACAAACGATCGAGCTGATGCAAATTCTTGAACAAGAAGAGCAGGCCAAGGCGCTTAAAGCTCAACAGCTGCAGTCCGCCCAGGTAAATACCGCTGATAACGAGCTACAGTCAGCTCAGAGCAATACCACTGATAACGAGCAGCAGTCGGCACAAAGCACGGCTAGCCAAAGTGAGCTGCAGTCGTACCTGAGTAAGAGCAGTGCTGAGGGGGAAGGTACAACTCATCAGTCCTATCTGAGCTACCTAAATAACGACATTAACCTAGGACCAAAATACACTGAACATGTGTACTTATATCGTGATCTCGACAAGAGCCTTGAAGATTACAAAAACGATCTCATTGCTAAAACTCAACCACCTAAGATTTCAGAGTCTGAAAAGAGAGCTCAAGAGTTAGAGGCCATTCCTTTAAGCAAGGCTCTTGAAGATAAACCAGCGCTTGTAAAAACAGCCGCTCGTGCGATCTTGGCAAGCCAAAAAGCTCAGCTAGAAAAGCAAAAGGCTGCGGCCGATCCAGCTAATCACAAGCATCAAGACTATGGCATCAACAAGGAATTTAAGCCATTTAATCCGCTACCACCGTCTTTAAAGCTCTCAAGCTCAGACCCATTTGGCACCCATCAGAGAGTTATGGAGTTTAAGCCACTGCGTGAGGCCCTGCACTTTGGACCAAGCCAAAATAGGTTTAAAGCACCGTCAATCGACATGGGAAATAAGGCTATTCACAATAAGCTTGACCAAAACCAGCTCAATGCGGAGGTTAATAGAGTAGATATCAGAGACAAGCTAGCAAGTACACAAGAAGAGAACTTAGGTAACGAGCTTACTAATAGCTAAAAGCCACCACAATTTACCCTACCTCTAAAAAAGCCTTGGCACTAGCAAAAAGCCCCATCAATAGATGGGGCTTTTTGCTGTAATAAAGATATTGTGTAGGCCTCTTTATACGCCAAAAGAGCTTAGGATCGGCTTGCCTGACTCATCGAACTTTAAGGTGCCATCTTTATAGATACTTAAATCGCAAGCCATAGTGTAGGCATCCTCAGCAGGATGCTTGGAAGTAGCAGCATAGTACTTCTTACGAGTACCTGTAATGGTAAAGCCATAGAGGTCGTAAAGGTACTTAGCCACTTCATTAGAGACACGTACCTCAAGGTAGCAAGTAGCTGCTCCCTCGGCTACGCATTGTTCTAAGGTATAGCGTAAGAGTTTATGACCAAAGCCTAAGCCTTGATACTGTCTTTTAATGCCAATGGTATAAAGCTCTGACTCATCACAGACTAAACTGATGATAGAAAAACCAACAAGCTCACGATTGATGAACAAACCAAAGCAACGAGTATTATCAGTAAAACAGGCCTCAAGCGAGTCATAAGACCATGGATCGGAATGCGCACTTACATCAATCTCATGCAAAGTATGCAAGATCTCAGGGGTTGGCTTGTCAATAAGCTCAATACTCAGCTTCTCATGCATTGCATGTCGTCTTGAACCCATAAATCTTTTCTAAACCTCGTTGCGCTTACTACTTGAAAATAAGTAAGACGGCTTAATACCAACAGTATTCGTTAAAGAGCGATGCCGCGTGAGGCAAACTCACTTTTTAAGAAGTTCCACACTGCCTTTTTATCATTGGTCATGACAAAAGTACGATTGCTTGGCATTGGGTATGGAGCATATGGCATCAAGATAATGTCATTAGGCTGATACTGCCAGGCCGGATGATATGTCGCTACTCTTAAACCCTTGGAGTTTAAGAAGCGCATCATATTCTCTAAATAAGTAATCGAACTATCCGGCTGTACATAAACATCAGCATCAGGTCGACTTGGCGCACCACCGACAGGAGCACTTTGCGCTGCTACAGGAGCTGGAGCCGCAGGCGCTGCTTGCATAGCTGCAGGAGCCATCTGCATCTGACCTTGTACAGGTGCTTGCCAAGATTGATTAGGCACATAGCCCATTTGATTTGGAGCCTGGCTACCAAAGCCTTGGCTGGAGGCCTGATTGTACGCCTGATTTGGCGCTTGATTGTAAGAATGCCCAAGAGCTTGGTTTGGCGCGTAAGGCGGCGCAACTTGGCCAGGGTACCCTTGTAATGGTGCTTGTGCGTGGGCCTGTGATTGTGCGTGGACCTGGGGCTGGGGCTGGGGCTGGGCCAGTGTTTGTGGCTGAGCTTGGGCTTGGGCGGCACGAGATTGCTCTTGAGCGTAGGCTGCAAGCTGTTGTTCTGTAGCAAACTGTTCGGCGCGGGCGTCGTTAGCGAGGCGCTCGTTATCAGTAATCTCGCTTTCTAATTGCGAATGAGTGCGATCAGAGAGGGTTTGCTCACTTAATAAAGAGCTTTTTAAGGCTGCAAATGTCTCGCTCACAATGGCAGCATTGCGAGCCATATTTTCTTGAGCTTGAGCTTGTGCTGCAGCTTGAGCAGCTGCCTGATCAGCACCTTGTGCTGCATTGTCTTGTGCTACGGCTGGCTCTTGCAATGGGACAGCTGACTCGTTAGATATGCCAGAGCTTAAATCCGGAGCTACTCCATTTGCCTTGATAGTGTCATCCTCATCAGACTGCTGAGCATAAGGAAAAGATATATCTGGATTGGCTCTCCAGACTACTTTGGATTGATGCATACTCGTCCTTTAGACACTATAACTACCAAGAAAACAAAAGCCCATCTTACGATGAGCCCCATGGCCACATAATAGCCTATAGAGCGATGCATAACCAAGATCATGGTGGCACATCGCTTAAGTAGCTAAGAGAGCTTAATTATTTGTCCTTCTTAACTGGCAGAATCTCAATCCAGTAATCATCTGGATCGTGAATGAAGTAAAGGCCCATGACCTCGTTCTCGTAGCAAACGCAGCCCATTTGCTTGTGGAAAGCTCTAACCTCGTCGTAGTCCTCTTTGACACGCAGGCACATGTGGCTCTCGTTGTCACCTAGCTCGTATGGATTGGTGTGATCACGCAGCCAAGTTAACTCTAAAGAGAAAGGAGTGGTGTTGTCACCTAAGTAAACGAGAATGTAAGAACCGTCAGCAGCTTCCTTACGACGCACTTCGACAAGGCCTAAAGCCTCTTTGTAGAATGCAATAGAGCGCTCTAAATTAGTAACGTTGATATTGAAGTGATCAAAATGGGCAGTGATTTTCATGAGAACCTCAAACTGAGACACTAAAGAGTACTTAGCTATTTTAACTTAGAAAACATCTATCACAGCGTACTAATGAGACAAAATAGATCGCAAAGGAGCCCCATAAGTACATGTTTGAATCTATGGCTCCTCGCTCTAAAAGAGTCGCTATGCTCAAAGCTTAACTGCTTTGGCCATGGGCATGTGCAACCAAGAGACTAGTTGCTTTGGCCATGGGCCTGTTCAGCAACATGCTTATGATCTTATGCATTCACATAGCAATAGTCGCCTGCATAGACAGGGAGCCAAATGTGCTTGTCGCTTAGAGGGCTTTGTGGGCTAACTAAAGTAATGGCGCTTTGTGGAGTGTCGCACTCGTTACCCTTTTTAAGGTTCATCTTAGAAAAGAGCGCATTGCATCTTAAAGCGTCCTCAGTTTTATCTCCCATTTCCCACACGTGCATAGGAATGAGCATGGAGAATGGAACATTATCATAGAGCTCTGAGGCTCCTGCCAAATAGTCTTTCTCCATGCGAGGATCGCAATCGATCATGACAATATCAAAAGAGTCAAAGCGCTCCTTGATAAAAGCAAGCTCTTTTAAGAAGAACTCGTGAGCCTCTTTGATCTCAGAGTCGGTGCTTTCACACATCCAATGCCAGTAGTTAAAGTCGCCACCATGGTAGATAGACTTACCTGAGGATAAAGACTCAATTGCAAAAGAAACACCCACATCAGTTGAGCCTAACGCGGTGATTTTAAGGGTCTCATCTTCATATACATCGCCTTTTGCAAGGAAGGTAATGTGCTCTAAGTAAGGAGCGACAAACTTGCGGCGATACTTTTTAATATCCGATGAGAAAACCAGCTTGACCTCAGGATACTCTTTGTCTTGTTCGCGGCGTTTTTGCGCATAGGCAAAGAAGTTGAGGATGAATGGCAGGAAATGATCTTTATGGAAGTGGGTTGAGAGGATGTACAGAGGCTTATCTAAAGAGATCATCAGCTGAGCCATTACACCAGGAGCAGTGTCTGGATAAGAGATATTCATACTCTCATCCATAGGACGTACTTCATCTTGCTCCACTAAATTGCCGCAAGCCTCAGAACCAATGGCTCTAACCACACCGCCCTTCTTTCTTTTATCAAAAGGCAATGCATAGCCATCAAGAAAGTAGTCACAGAGGATGTAGCACTCATCCTGCTCAATTAAAAAGCCATTGTGATAGAGATAAGTAATCTTCATGCAATCCCCCAAAGAGCGATCTTGTTATCTTATTCGAGCTTGATTGTAACTAATCATGCACAAACAATGCGACTAAAGCAAAAGCATTGCCCAAATGAGCAAAACCAGAGCTTAATTAGCAAAGATTGCTTAAATTATGCAAACAAGAAGTGCTTAGATAATAAAGGGGAGTGTTGACTTAATAAGGAGAGCAATCCTCGAAAACAGCCTGTCTTGGAGTCACAATAGCAAAAGACTGCATAAACGCAGTTAGCTATATGGCTTATAAGGTCGGTTTAGAAATAGACTGGCTGTTTTGGAGAGGCAATACCAAGAGGATGGGGCTAAGCAAGAGTAGCTTAGTAAGCGCGTTAACGAAAAAGCGACTTTTATGTGGCTTAATCTTGCGCTTAAGAATACTGTGGTCAAAGCCAAGGCTGTGACGCTTGATTTTTGGTATAGCCAAAACGAAAAAAACCCCAAAAAAGGGGCCTTGATGGCAGGAGCAGAAGGACTCGAACCCTCAACCGTCGGTTTTGGAGACCGCTGTTCTACCATTAGAACTATGCTCCTGCAATGGCGCGTATTATGCCGATTTTTGCCAATGCTGTAAAGCGTTTTCAAAACTTTTTTCCTAACTTTTCTGCCAACCTCTATCAAAAGCGCATATATATCAGCATTAAAGCCACTAAAAAGCCTGATAAAAGCCTATAAAAATGTAACTTTGCTACCATCACTTGCTAATAATAGACGGCATTCTCACCATCAAAACTCTACAAAACCGCTCACTTAAGCTTGCCTTGTGACGAAATAATTTACATCTTGACTGAGGAGCGCATCTTGGCTTTCTTGTATCATGCAGCACTCTTAGAGCAGTTCACCATACATAACCTTGGCAAGAAGACCAATTACCTGTCAGACAGGTATACTTAAGCAATTTTTTTTACACAGTCATTATGCCTAGATATAAAGCCCTTAAATTCAAGGCGCAGCCACATATTATGGAGTCAAAAAGCAGCACTTTGTTTGAATAATGATATAGAGATCACGCTTTTATTTCTGTATAATGAGGTTTTCAGGAACAGCGCATAATGATGTTCTTGAGAACCCACCTTGCCTGTTTCCGAACTGTTAACTCTGACAACAGTAGGGAACTATCTCCATGACCAATCCCCTCTTCCAAAAAGATATCATCTCAATCTCTGAGTTCACCCGTGATCACATCGAGCTCGTTTTAAAGACTGCACGTACTTTAAAGGACAACCCACGCACTGATCTTCTCGCGGGCAAGCTCGTTGGTGTTACTTTCTTTGAGGGTTCTACAAGAACTCGTCTTTCATTTGAAACCGCTATCAACCGTTTAGGTGGCCGTGTAATCGGTTTTGCTGATGCCTCCAACACTTCTTTAGGCAAGAAGGGCGAGACTTTATCAGACTCAATTCGCATTATCACCTCCTACACTGACGCTTTAGTAATGCGTCACCCAATGGAAGGTGCTGCACGTCTTGCTGCAGATCTTTCCCCTGTTCCAGTGATCAATGCAGGTGACGGTGCTAATCAGCATCCATCACAGACCCTGCTCGACTTATTCACCATCTACGAAACTCAAGGCAAGGTGGATGATCTTAAGATCGCTTTCGTAGGTGACTTAAAGTACGGTCGTACCGTTCACTCCTTAGCCGAGGCATTATGCATGTACAAGAACGTACACATTTACCTCGTCTCCCCTGAGTCTCTGGCAATGCCTGATTACATTCTCAAGCACCTGCAGAAGAATAACGTCAAGTTCTCCGTACATCCAACCATTGAAGAGGTTATTCCTGAGGTTGATATCCTCTACATGACCCGCGTTCAAAAAGAGCGTTTTGATGAGACTGAGTACCAGAACCTGCGCTCCAAGTTCATCTTATCTAAGAGCATGCTCTCCGAGGCTAAGAGCAATATGAAGATTCTTCACCCGCTCCCTCGTATCGATGAAATTACCTTAGACGTAGATGAGACCCCACACGCCTACTTCTTCCAGCAAGCAGCCAACGGTGTCTACGCCCGTCAGGCCTTATTAGCCTTAGTCTTAAACAAGGAGATCTAAAATGAGCGAGACCACCAACGACCATCTCTTAGTAGAGGCTATCTCTAACGGTACTGTTATTGACCACATCGCCCCTGGTCAGGCAATGAACATTCTGCGCTTATTTAACTTCTTAGGTAAGCACAACCACATTACCGTAGGTTTCAATCTGCGTTCCTCATCCTCAGAGAAGGGCATGAAGGACATCATCAAGATTGCTGATGTTACCTTCTCCCCTGCAGAGACTGAGCAGCTTGCTATCTTAGCTCCTGATGCTACTGTAAACACCATCAAGGACTACAAGGTGCAAGACAAGTACAATCTGCGTCTACCTTCTGAGATTAGAGGTGCTTTTGAGTGCCCTAACTCCAACTGCATCACCCACGTTGAGCGTGGTGCTAAGCCTTGCTTCCGTATCTTTAAGGAAGACAATGAGGTTATGATGCGTTGCCACTACTGTGAGCGCGTATTCTCACGCGAGTTACTCTTAAAGTACAACGACCTCGCATAATGTCTTACAACTTAGCAGCCTAGCTGCTAGGCATGAGCAAAAAAGGCCACGAAATTTTCGGGGCCTTTTTTGT
This sequence comes from uncultured Anaerobiospirillum sp., assembly GCF_902485895.1. Taxonomy (NCBI): domain Bacteria; kingdom Pseudomonadati; phylum Pseudomonadota; class Gammaproteobacteria; order Aeromonadales; family Succinivibrionaceae; genus Anaerobiospirillum; species uncultured Anaerobiospirillum sp. Next base: position 42,549 of record NZ_CABTML010000108.1, read on the forward strand.
ATGTGGCTATGGAAACATTAGAGTCTAATCAATAATCATACTTATCGACTCTTTGCGCTTAAAGTGATTCTCGCAAGGGCCCATTAATGGGTATCCTAGCACTAAGGCAACATGTGGCTCAAAGCGTTCATCAATGCCTAAAATTTTACGCATGTACTTAGGACTAAAGGACGCAATAAAACATGAACCTAGCCCTAGCTCTTCTGCTTTAAGAGCCATAGGCATCATCGCAAGGCCTAAATCAAAGTCGGCAAACGGCTCTTGATCTGATGGTCTTACCCACCCCTTCTCTTGATCATCGCGACAGCCTAAAATCATCGCGCTAGCACCGTACCAAGGCCTTAAAGCATTTAACTTGCTCATTCCTTGAAAGCCCACCCCAAAGAAAAAGTAAGGCTGCTGATTACATGCTGATGGGGATAAGCTACCTGAGGCAATAATCTTTTCAAGGATAGCTGTATCGACCTGACGCTTAGGATCAAACTCACGACATGAGTAACGCGAGGCCATCAGCTCATCTAAAGACCTTATCTTACTGACCTGATTGCTGCTTACATCATCTACATCATGAGGTATGTGCTGCGCTGTAAGCTTGCTTGGCTTTTCGAAACAATCCATATCTAATTCTTTGCTCTGAGCAGATGACTTATGTTCAAATCCCACCGCTTTTAGCCATGTAATGCTAGTCAAAATTTGTGGCTATGCATTATTCAAGAGAGCCTCATGGCGATGGCCTAAAAGACACTTACACCTATCCTAGCGCAAAGACTATGTTAAGTTAACTAAAAGGCCCCGCTTAATTGTAAGCTTGTGCACTAGATTACATTGCACCCATCTTAAGCTGTATCAATGCACCTAAGTTGTTCTGTTAAGGTAAAGATAATAAGCAAGCTATGCAAATTAGATATACCTACCCAATATACAAGCAAAAACCTTTTGCACATGTGATAGGCTACTATCTCACTGAGGTTGCCATAAGATGAGCATAGCCAGCGTCATGAAGCGTGGAGAGCCTACTGTCTTTAGCTTGAGTGCAGTCGTTGAGCCTATTGTTTGAACATAGGGATTTTTCATGGGCAAAGAGCCGTCACTTACACATGTATCCATGTGGCTAAATCATAGCTGGAAAGCTATTGGCGCGTCTGAGGCCTATGAACTTATGGGCAAGACAGGCGTCCCTATCGATCAGCGCATGTTTATCTGTAATCTATGCGGACAATTTGTCACCTTAGTAGCTGGTGACAAGCAAGTACCGCACTTTAGACATTCTAAAGGTGAGGCAGATAAAGAATGTAAAGAGCGCACCTTTGCGTCAAAGCCGCGCGAATACTCAGCTAATGCCCATAGCCTGCCAATTCGTATCGTCAAAGAGCAGTACTCCAATAAGTATCGCTTTGACTTAGGTTTGATTCGTATTCCCTTTACCGAGTTTCACCCTGACTTTGGCATAAAAATCTTGCCTTGTGATACGGCCTATAGCTATGAGCATCTTAATCTTAGCTCTATCACCTACGTCTCTTTAGGCTATAGACCTTATGAGAGCTATCAAATTAAGCTCAAAGACCAGCCACGAGGATTAAGGGCCTTTTGGCCTGAGCGTGTTGCCGGAATAAACCCAAAAGGTACGGTGTTTAACAAGCGCACGGGTATACGCTTAAACTATGATGCCGATGTGCTCATCGACGAGCCATACCTCATCTTAGTTAATAGCCCCTTATCTTTAGAGCTAGGCTTGTCACTAGAACTTGAGCGTATTGAGCATGAGCAAGCATCACTTGAGGGCTTATATCTGTATGAGGTTAAGGCCACTGACTATGATGACAATGCTGCTAAGTTCTTCATTCAGTTTAATTGTCGTCTAACTGAGCGCCCTGCCAAGATTCAACCTATTTGGCCTTTGTATGCCAATGCAAGCTATTGCGTAAAACACAATAGTCAGGATATGTACTTATTGGTAAGTGGCAATGTCACTGCCTTTAAGACCTACCCAAACTCGTATATTGAACATCTTGGCAAGAGCCATGATGACAAGGATCTCTATCGTATAAGCTGTGAGCAAAGACAGCAGCTCGTATCTACTGGCCGATCTGATGTTTTGCAATATACCTATCTGTGGAAAGAACCATTAGATATCACAGATCATAATCCTCAAGTCAAAGTCACAGATCTCAAAGAAAAAGCGGTTTTTACCGGCCTGAGCTTTGACCTACCTATCAATGGTTGTTTAAGATTTTACTCATCTTACGATGGCTACATCGTGCAAAGAAATCGCGGCGAGATCATCGAGCGCACCTTACTCAAGGCAGAGCAGTACGTCTCTATCCACAACATTAGCTACGGCACTTGTGTTGAGGTATGTATTGGCCATGATATTGTCTGGTCGCATGAGTACAAGCGTAAAGAACTGCAAGATAGCACCTCAGCTTGCTTAGATGCACCGACAATCATGCTCCGCTTAAATCAATGTAGTGCGCCGTATATTAAAGCACCCCATACCTTGCGTAATATTCAACGAAGCTTACATGCCTATCCACAATTAGCTAAATGGATCAGCACATGTATAGCAAAGAACACTATCTCTGTAAGAGCATACCGCTTACTTGAGCACATCTATCGCAACGATCTAGCAGCAATGGAGACTACTCATGAGTGATTCAACTCACCCTCACAAGAGCCAAAAAGATAGCGCCAATGCTCTAGATAGACTAAATAAAATCGGTTCTGCCTTTGAGTCTTTCAATAGCGCTGAGAGTACTGCAGAAGATCGCAATGACGATCTAAGTCTTAGCGACCTTAATAAGCCGCTAAGCCCAGGCCATAACTCCTCTTCCACTAGCCTAAGTGAGAGTGCCTTCAGCTCCTCTTTTGAGCTAGATAAAGGCCTTAAAGATCTTGCCAAGATCGCATCCTTATCTGCAAAGGACTCTAAAGCTGCAGATTCAAAGAAAAATACCTCCTCACTAAGTGATCTTGAAGATCTTATAGAGAGTGTAGATGCTACAGACCAAGATCAGGATGCTGATTCTTTAGAAGAGCAGGATCAAGGAGATCGTGTACATGAGGCTAAGAATCTGCCTAAGGTAGATGTAGCCTCTGAAATGGCTAGCAAGGTGGATATGCAAACTGAGATCGCCGCGTTACGCAAGCAAGTTGTGGATCTTACTAAGCTAAGTGGCGTCATTAAAATTGATGATGAGGCTTATCTAAACAGCTTTGATGACACCATCGCCATTGATCATCTTAAAAACCAACGGCTCTCCATTTGCGTAGTTGCAGGTGCAGGTCTGGACACACATTTGATCCGCATTGCAGATCTTAAAGCTAATGGTCTCTTTGAAGCCTTCCATAAGACAAGCGCAAGCGAGGATAGTGTTGAGAGTATTGATAAGATTCGTCTTGCTGATAGCACCGTTAGCAAGGGCACGGTGGGGGTATGGTCATGGGCGATCTCTAAGAAAGCTACCTCAAATCATAAAAAGGGCCCAGATAGCACCGTAAGCCGCCCTCAAAGTCTGATCGTGCCTACCGAAGTTGTAATTCTTCAGGATATTCACTCCCTTGATGAGCTTATCTTAAAGATTAAAGAGGGCTTAGAGTATCAGCCGATTAGCAAGAAGGTACTCTTAACTGCACGTAAAGTAGATGGCAACTACGTAGGTGTATTGTGCTCTTCGCAAAACGTCAGCTTTAAAAACTCACGCATTGAGCTAAAAGAACAATGCAGTGAGCTTGCTGTCTATGAGTTTGGACCTCAGAGCATTCTCTCTGGCTTAATTTTTGACCACTCATTGCATAAGAGTGCGTTCTTAGGTAAGCCAAATGCTATCTGTCCTGTAAAGACACCTTTTGAGATCGTCAAAGATACCGTATGGTTCTCCTTATCATGGCGCGGCCTAGTCGAGCGTGAGCTCACCTTTAAAACATTTGATGAGCTTGGCGAGATCATCAGGCATATTCCGCATAAAGAAGATCTCACCACTAAGGTCATGCAAAGCTGTCACTGCAGCTACGAGCAAGCTCAGGCCTACTTACACAAGTTCCTGCAAGAGGCCCATGAGTATGTAAGCTATGATACTTTTGATGACAAGGTGATTCTTGCTGCTCTTAGCAAGCATGGTCAGTTGCAGCAAAAGGCCTGTGATCTGTTAAAAGAACAGTGGGAACAAGAGCATCAAGATCTTATAGAGCAAACTACCCTTGCTAAACAAGAGCTTGAGGATGTCACTTTATTACTTAAGAGCAAGCATGCTGAGCTTAATAAGTTAGATGCTGATCTTGAACATAAGCGCTCCGAGCTCAACCTTGATAGCGTCTCACAAGAGATGCTCCTATCTAAGATAAAAGACGAGCAGCAACACGAGATTGCCAAGCTTCAACAAGAGCATGCCCAAGAGATTGCAAAGCTCAAAGCCACTCAGGTTCAAGAGGCAAGCAAGATCGAGCAGGCGGTAAGCGAGCATATTCAAAAGGCTCAAGAAAACGCCGCCGACTTTGTAGCGCAAATGCTCTTCATTAAAGCAGCCCAAACTGCCCTCAACCAAGGTCAGGCTGCTACCAGTCATCAAGCTCTTGCGCCTCAAACAACAGCACAGTTAGTTGATGAGCCAATAAAAGCTGCCACGGCTACTGTTGCCCCTCATGCCACTCCGGCTCCTGCTACTATTGCCCTTCCTGCTAATGCAGCTACTGCTAGTGTTGCACTTCAGGTTAGTGCAGCCCCGCTTGCTGCAGCAGTTGCATCTCATGAGCAAGCGCCTGCGGTCAATGCTGCTCCTAGCAGCGTAGCTGCTGTGAGTGTGAACTCTAAAGCGGTGGACTATCGTTTACTTGACTGCCAGGGCAAGATTAAGGCTATGCAAGAGCGAGATTCTCTCGTGGGCATCATTCGCGTGTTAAAGAGCAATCTCAAGCGCTCAGGTGTATCTGAGCACTATGCTGAGGGTTTAGCTAAGTACTTGATTGCAGCGTATATGCACAAGCAGCCTTTAATCTTAGTAGGCCCTAATAGCCTGGATATTATCGAGGCTTTTGCTGCAGCTGTCTGTCATCAGACCTATGCTTGCCTTACTTGCGATGATAATTACTCAGCGCAAATCCATAATCTTCTTGGAGCCCATCAAGAGCGCTTGGTGGTGCTGAATAATCTCATTTCAAGCGCTTATATTGGCCATCTTGAGGAGATCTTAAGCCATAAGGATCTCTTCTTTATTGCAACCCATCCATACAAAGAAGATCTGCAAGTTGAGCCAAAGAGCTTATATGGCTTTATGCTCCCGATCTTTACTGAGTTTTTAGTCTCAGAGAGTGCCTCTGGCATGTACACTGGGATTAGCATGACTAATCAAGCCTCTCTCTTTAAGCTTAGTGATCTTGAAGATGATTATGCTGTTAGCAAGCTAAACTCTTTTGCCCCATCGCCACTGGTGCTCAACAAGGTCAATACCCTCTTTGCACGTATGGCTGATCTTATGGAAGAGGATGAAGATGAGTGTGGCTATAAAGATATTGAGGTGGTGCTAGCTCTGCTTCCTTTGGCCTATGCACAGATGAAAATCAATAAGCTTGAAGATGCCATTGAAGATCCTATGGCTCCACTTAAGATCTCCCCTGAGCTTACCCATGAGCTGCAGTTTATCTTTGGCAATTAAGCATGTTCAAAAAGATTCTCTTCGAGGCGTGTAATCGCTACCACTTAGTTCAGGGTAAAAATGAGACTGCACTTAGCTATAAGGCACGTATTGTCTACAGCATCTGCGGCATGATGGCCTACACCTCTTTGCTCGATGAGTCAGATGAGTCTATTGCCACCATCTCTAAGGTCAATCTCAAGTATCGCGTCAAAGACATTTTAGATAGTTATTTATCTTTAATGCCTGAGCTTAAAGACTCTTTTAGTAACGCTAATTTTGATATTGCAGAGAGCATCTATCAAACCTTTTTAGATGCAGGCGTAATCTACTCAAGTCCTTATCGTTTGGCCATCAGTAAGCGCGTTCAGCTTCGCTACGACAAAGTGACCTTCATGCGTGGCATCAGCCCTGATGAGATTGACCGAGTATCTGGCATTGGTTTTTATGGCTATGAGCTACAGCCAAAAGATGCCCATCTAGATCCCCTTGCTGCTCAAGCTCTAAGTAAGGTCAACACCAAGGATCTTAAGGCGCTTAGGGCCATGTTTGGCCTTGAGACAGAGTCCCTGTCTAAAAGACTGCACGTAACGCTTAACCGCGCCACTTGGCATAAAAGCTACTTAGATAAATCTCAGCTAGAGTTTTTACGCACCGACGGCCCTTTTACCTTAGGCTACTGGGTCAATAAAGACAAAAAGAGCGTCAGCAAAGATGGTACTCCCTTATCCACAGCGATAAGCGAATATGGCAATACCTTTGGTCTACTGTCTATGATTGAGCCTGAAGCCCAGCGCTCTGACAATGGTCTCATCCTCTCACATCTCGATGCTCCAGGCTCTAGAGCAAGACCATACCGCTCTCAGGATGACCATAGAGATCTTTTGAGCCTAAACCAGGAGCAATCTACAGAGGGCATGGATAACGTCCTAGGTGCTGATCTTTATGAGGATCAAAGTGAGTTGCTCGGTGAGATCGTAAGTGTCTCAGGCAGCGAGATTGAGGCTAAAGCTGTCTCCATCTTAAGATGCAATGGTTCTTACTATCTGTACTTTTATCGTGATGAAGAGCTAATCATCAGCCCACTGCCTATGTGGATGATGGAAAACGGCATGTATCGCACTATTTGCTGTGCAATCTTAAAAGAACGCCAAGCCATGCCTCCAATTGACTATACAATGGATGGTAACTTGGTGCATGTGCACTTAAACTACTTACTGCCACGTCCTGAGCTTAATTTATTAAGACTCTATAGTTGGCCAGAGAGTTTTACCTCATCATCACCTGATTTTGCACGCTGTCTCAATAAAGAAGTCTTTGTCGTGTTAAAAGATCTGCTTATTTCCCAAGGTTACGAGTTTTTAGAAGGCTTAAGCTAATGCCACATGGTGCTAATTACGTTCATCAGCAGCTGTGTACAGACCTAGCTGACTACATCAAGGCTCATTACTTTGGTAAATCTGAGCTCCTCTTATCTGCCATTGGTAATCGCCTTGAGCAGGAAAACTTACTGCACAAAAAGCCATATATCGAGTCATCACCAGCATACCTAACCGTACATGACGGCCTAAGTACGGCTCATCTTGATGATTGGCTTAAAGAGTTCTTCTTAAAGCTTGCCCATGAGGGTCTAGGCGTCTTTGCCTCGCCTTTTTCTCATCAGCTTGAGGCATTAGAAAAAGCCGTAGCAGGCCACGATCTCTTTGTTTCTACAGGCACTGGCTCAGGTAAGACTGAGTGTTTTATGTGGCCGATCCTCGCCAAGTTAGTAACTGAGGCACGCAATAGCCCATACTCCTGGGAACAGCGCGGCGTACGCACCATCATCATGTATCCAATGAACGCACTGGTTTCAGATCAAATCAGCCGTATGCGTCGCATGATTGGAGATCCGCAAAATAAATTTGTTTCTATCTTTAGAGAAACTGCAACCAATCTATCACGTCGTCCTCAATTTGGCATGTACACAGGCCGTACTCCCTACCCTGGTGAAATGCCTGATGATGTTCAAGATCATAAGCTTGAGAAGACTCTCAAGCTCATCTTTGATCGTAAAGAAGGCGTGCATGCAGCTTTTTATGAGCACTTATTAAATGAGGGCAAGATCCCGGCAAAAGCGGATGTAGAGCTGTTCTTGCACAATTTGCATTTCCATACCCATGAGCCGCATGATGAAGATGCTGAGCTCATTACGCGCTTTGAAATGCAGAACTATTGCCCAGACATTCTCATCACCAACTACTCCATGCTCGAGTACATGCTCTTGCGTAAAATCGAGCGCAAGATCTGGGAGAACACCCGATCATGGCTGGATATCGATAGCAATAACAAGCTCTTATTTGTTATTGATGAGGCGCATATGTATGGCGGTTCCTCAGGTGGTGAGGTAGCGCTGCTGATTCGTCGACTCTTTAATAAGCTAGGCATCAGCCGCGATCGCGTGCAGTTCATTTTGACCACTGCAAGTATGCCAAACAAGAGCGCCTTAGATAGCGCTGCAGTGATGCGTTTTGCCGATGCGCTTACGGCTAATGATAGCTCTCGCCCTTTTGAATACTTAACTGGTACCCAAGAGAGTGTGGCCACGCTCTGTCGTTATGATATTGCCGATAGCACCATCTTAAAGGCCAACCCAGGTGCGTTTGAAGATGACGATCAGAGCAAGCTTAATGCTTTAACAAGCTTTTTTGCTGAGGTGGCGGGTTTTGAGCATAGGCTTACTGAGCTTGATGATATCTGTGCATGGATGCACGCCAATTTAGCTTCGTATCGTCCATTTAATGAGCTTATCGAACGCTGCCGTGGTAATGCAGTGTGCATGGATGATCTTGCCAAAGACATCTTTCCTAATCTTAGCCATGCAGATGGTTTACATGCAGTAAGTGTACTGTTATCCATCGCTCCTTTAGCCAAAGACTATGAAGGTGCGGTGCTCTTTCCTGCGCGTATGCACATGCTCTTTAAAGGCTTAACCGGTGTATATGCCTGTACCAATCCTGATTGTCCTAAAGGACACTCTCACGATGGTATTTCCATTGGCGAAATCTTCTTTACTGACGATACGCTAACCTGTCCACACTGTGGCAGTCAGGTCTATGAGCTCTATCGAGATCGACGCTGCGGTACTTTATTCTTTAAAGGCTATGTCCTTGAGCAAGACGCTGACTTTAAGCAAGACACATATCTGTGGCGTAATCATGGTCATCTGATGGATGACTACATGAAAGAACTGCACTTGTACTTGCCGTCTCCTGACTATCAGCCACAACGTCCTAAGAGTTCGCAAACCGCTGGTGTATGGCCTTGCTATTTAGATGTTAAAAGCGGCTTTTTGAGCTTTAACCATGCTTTCTTTGATGGCAAGGTTGATGGTCTTATCAAGCTCTATTACAGCAAGTACTCGGCAAAAGGTCGCCCTGAGGTATTTACCTTCTCTAAATGCCCTCACTGCCGCCATATGCTCTTTGCCAAACAGCTTAGCTCTTTTAGTACAAAGGGAAATCAGTCATTTTACAACCTCATTAAAACTCAGTTCCAGCAGCAACCTGCAGTGCCAGGGAAAACCGGCATGCCTAATGAGTTTCCTAATGAGGGTCGCAAGGTATTACTCTTCTCTGATAGCCGTCAGCGTGCAGCTAAGCTTGCCAAAGACATGTCCTATCTCTCTGAGATCATGGCGGCAAGACAGCTCTTTGTCTCAGCTATCAAACTGATGGAAGATACCCCGAGGGCTTTTTCACTTGAAGATCTCTACGATTTTTTGTGCTTAGCTGCAGCCCAAAAGAGTATTCAGTTCTTCCACGATAAAGATCGCGAGAAATTCATCAAGCATACTAAAGGCTGTATTGAAGAGTACGAGCTATCTGGTGGCGAGGACTATGAGACGCAATACCCTGTCTCGAAGAGCGCTCCTGAGCAAATGCAGGAGTATATGTTTAGACTGATTGCCGGAAGCTACAACACCTTATACGACTCAGCTGTATGTTGGATTGAGCCGCAACGCAAGGTATTAAACAAAGCTATTGCTGCACTCAAAGAGCTTGGCGTTGAAGTAAGCAAACAAGAGTTCATTGAGTTCTTCAATGCTTGGTTTATGAACGTGTGCGATGAAAGCCTGGCTTTGGGTGAAAATATTAGCGATGAGATCAGAGCTAATGTAAAGCGTCCTTTTGATCGCTTTAACTATGGCTTAAAAGATCAGTGGACTTTCTCAACCGCCATTCATTCCATCATGTGCTGGGAGAAGGATGATATTGAGGCATTTAAGTGGAAAGATGTCTTAAATCTCTACTTCTTAGAAAGCGGTAAGAGTGAGCGTAATTACATCCGTCTGAACACTGTAACTCCGCGCTTTGATGATACTCATGTTTGGTACAAGTGCACTACCTGCTCAGAGCTCACACCATACCTACTTAAGGGTAAATGCCCAAGCTGTGGATCAGAGCATACCCATGCTATGGGTCAGAGCGATTATGCGGCTTTAAGCTATTGGCGACAGCCTGTGTACGATGCCCTTGCCGGTAAGCAAATTCGCGTTATCGATACTGAGGAGCACACAGCGCAGTTGTCGCATAAAGATCAGCGTGATGATCTGTGGTCAAAGACTGAACAATATGAGCTACGTTTCCAAGACTTAGTCCAAGAACATGAAACTCCTGTAGATATCCTTAGCTCCACTACCACTATGGAGGTGGGTATCGATATTGGCTCCCTTGTGGCAGTTGGTCTGCGCAATATTCCACCTAAGCGAGAAAACTATCAGCAGCGTGCTGGTCGTGCCGGTCGTCGTGGCTCAAGCTTATCGACCATCGTTACCTTCTGCGAAGGTGGCCCACATGACTCCATTTACTTTAACAATCCAGTGCCAATGTTTTGCGGTGAGCCCCGTAGACCATGGATTGATATCAAAAGCGAGAAGCTCTTACAGCGTCATTTGGCCATGATCGTATTGCAAGAGTATCGTTCTATTGCTCAAAACGGCTTAGACAAAGCTGCAGCTGTAGACTTCCTGCAAGAAGAACTGCAAAGCTTTATAGCCTACTTAGAAACTTACGATCGCTCTCGTGCCTTAGCGCAATTACCTGCTGATGTCGACTTTAACTTTGAGCGCTTTAAAGACGAGCTCATTGACGCTTTAGAAGAACTTAAAGATAAGGCCGAACGCCACCCTGATCTCTTTACCGTACAGCATGGTCCATTTAACACCAAGCCTAAAGCTCTGTTAGATGCTCTTTACGAAGCCGGCGTTATCCCGACCTACTCCTTCCCAAAGAATGTGGTTAGCACCTATATCTCTGATCAGGACGGTAAGACCAAGTACGCCATCGATCGTGGCTTAGATGTGGCTATTAGTGAATATGCTCCGGGTAGAGCTATCGTAGTAGATAAGAAGACCTACCAAATTGGCGGTTTTTACGCTCCAGGCAGTGCTACGTATAGAAATATCAAGGAACCAGCAAAGGCTTATTTCTCAGATCCAAACTACATTAAACGCGTGCTTACTTGCACCCATTGTGGCTGGTTTGGACTTGAGGAGGATAACCCACATCAATGTCCATTCTGCGGCAATCCTAATCTTGAACAAGATATTAATATGCTGCGTCCATGGGGCTTTGCGCCACGCAATGCCGAGCAAATCTCTGATGCTATGCTCGAAGAGACCTACTCTGCTGTACAACAGCCGCTCTACTCAACTTTGCCTGAAGGTGAGCAATTACAGCTAGTGGATAACTGCACTAACATCAAGATCGCCTCACGTACCAATCAGCGCATCATCATGGTCAACAAGGGCGCTCGCTACAAAGGATTCACCGTTTGCACTGACTGCGGTGCTGCTATGCCTGGCGATAGCAAAGACGTGCTTAAGGATGTAGAACGCCCATACAAACTGCACAACGTTTTCTTAAAGCCATGTCGCCACGCTAATGTACAACGCGTTAACTTAGGCTATGACTTCATTACCGATATGATGGTCTTAGAGTTTGCCATTGATAACAATAAAATCGATGTCAATGCTGACGATAGAACTTGGATTAGCCGCGCCGCTCAATCACTTGCTGAGGCATTAAGACTAGCTGCAAGTAAGCATTTAGATGTGGAGTTTACCGAACTTGTGACCGGCTATCGTCTGCGTGATGGTGGCACCTCACTCTTTAGAGGCACCTCATATGTAGATATTTATCTGTACGATAGCCTCTCAAGTGGTGCAGGATATTCAGATAGTGCTGCGCAAAATATCAGCACCATCTTGCAAGATGTACACGCGATCTTAAGTGATTGTACTTGCGACGCAGCTTGTTCCAAGTGCCTCAAGCACTTTAGAAATCAGTTCTTCCATGGCCTGCTTGATCGTCATGCAGCGTTGCAATTACTTGAATGGGGACGTACAGGCAAGGCAGCTCCGGCATTAACCCTTGACGAGCAACGAGCCTTAATTGAGCCACTTAAACGTATCATCGAAAGGCTAGGTATTAAGCTTGATCTCACTAGCGATCCAATCAAGGGTTCGATCCCGGGCATGAGTAGAGACATTGTGATCTATCCAGCCATGTGGCTTGCCCCTGAAGATCGCGGCACGGTTTACATCAGTGACGCCCTGCTAAAGCACGCCAAACCATATGCCATCGATAGACTCAAACACTACTTCCCAGTAGCCATCTGTTAGCAAACACACGAGCCTCTCAAGATCGCGATCTTAGTAGCTCCAAACCGCCATCTTACATGCAGCGCCCGCACTAATAAGATATAAGTGCGGGACTGCAATCAAAGCACCTTAACAACTACCTGCCTGCCGCATACAGCGCAATGGCCTGATCTTGGTCTACCGAAGCGCCTGAAATGCCTACCGCGCCTATGACCTTGCCACTGTCATCCTTGATCGTGACGCCACCGCCAAAGCTAATCATGCCGCCGTTAGTAGCCTCCAAGGTATAGATAATTCCACCAGGACAGGCTCTTTGACCAATATCTGCACTGTCACATCTAAACAGTGCCGCCGTACGAGCCTTCTTCATGGACACATCGATAGACCCAGGCAAAGCGTCATCCATACGCAAAAAGCCGCTCATTAATCCCGAGGCATCCACCACGCTAATACATACCTTTAAGCCTTCTTTTGCAGCTGCAGCTCGTGCTCTCTCAATTACCTGTAATACCAAAGACTCATCCATTAAAAACCTCCTATCTTCAATGACTATCTGTGATATTACCCATCCCAATCTTCCAAGAAAAGCGCTCAAACAAGCCCATCGTTAAAACTTAGATCCAGCCCACTACGCACAGCACTAAGAGCTGTCGTGACGAGCTGACCATGCCCACCTAATTTTTAACTTTCGCATATGAGCGCAACTGGCAAAGCGGCATGCACTCTAGCCTTAGATCCATAGCAATACTCTCAATTGTTAGATTGATCACACTAATGATGGATACTAGATATCACATCCTATGTATACTATTTAGCTGTAACACTATTTAACTTTTGTACGCATATGTTAAATCGTCAGAACTATTACTTTCCATGTTATAGCTTTATGCTGCTTTAAATTGCAGATACATGTGGGTACGCTTTTTTATGGACGATTGACTTGTTCTTTAAGATCTTTCATCTCAATAGTTAGGTTCTAAAACATGGCATCAGACTTAATGCTCCAACATGTTTGCAAATGGACTGAACATGGATGGCAACCAACAACTCCAGAGGCTGAAATATTAAATAGCCATGGAGTCGGCATCAGTAGCAAAAGCTGCTTATTGCTATGTTCTTTGTGCGGTCAATATGCATTATTAGCAGCTGGCCCTAAGATCAGGCCTCACTTTAAACATAGTAAATCCGAAGAGATCAAAGTATGCCAAGAAAGAGCAAAGCGCAATAACGGTCAATTAAACTATGATCCACACAAACGCGATCTTCCTCTGCGTATTCGTGATGTTACAAAAAATTCCTTTAGGCTAGAGCTAGGCTTTATCCGCGCTCCAATAGATAAGTTTAACCACGACTTTTTTGTGAAAATTCATGGAAAAGGATGCGGTAATCATGTTGTCATATATAACAAAGAACGCTTCAATCATGGGCGCATTACCTACCTAGATGTAGGACACTTACCATATAGCTCTTTCTCAATTGAGTTTTCTCAAGATAATAAAGCTCTTCGTCAATACTGGCCTCAAACAGTGTCTGGCGTACATAGCTACGGAGCATTATTCGACAAAGAAACAGGCCTGATGTTACCGTATGATGCCGATGTTACGATCAACAAGTCATACTACCTATTGAAGCCTCAGTCAGCCTCTTTTAGAACCTTTGGCTGTATCGAAATCGAAGGCGGCTCAACTTGTTGTAATGATTGGGTATTGTATGAAGTTCGCGCTCTTAGTTTTGATCACGAGGCTGCAAAATTCTTTTTACAATTCCACTGTCGCCTTACTAATAGCCCAGTCTCTTTCCAACCACTATGGCCTTTATATGTTGAAGGGGCTTTTTGCAACAAGCACAATAGCGACAGCTTATACGCACTAGTAAGTGGACATGTAACTGCAGTACATTCACTACCAATTAAAGCAGCACAACCTCTCTATGAAGTTCCTTCAGGTCAGAAGGTTTACAAGATTAACTGTTCTGATAGACAAATGCTTGTTACAGCTGGACGAGTATCCATACTTTCCTCAACCTATCTTTGGAGAGAAAAGTTAGTTAAAGATACGGTTAAACCTGATGCATTAGTCACGGATGGTAATAACAATGAGCTAAAAACTGGGCAAGACATATCTTTGTTAACAGAAACTAGTCTGCACATCAAGATAAACTTTGATGGATGTGTTGTTATAAGCAGAGACGGCGCAATTTACTCTAAACAAACACTCAAAACAGATGTAGTCAACATCGTCCATGGTATCTCATACAACTGCAGCATTAAGATCTTGGTTGGCTTTGACACTATCTGGTATGCAGATATTGTTTACAAAGGAAAACCAAAACAAGACCGGTTAATCGAAAGTGATTTATTAAGACGTCTTAACTCAACTCATACAAATCTAATCCCTACGCCTCATGCAATGAGAAACATACAGGCTAAACTTAAACACTACCCCGAAATTCAAGCCTGGATTAGACAGCGCATTAAGTGCGGCACTATGAACGAACATGCTTATCGCTTGCTTCAACAAACCTGTCGACTAGAAAAAACAGAAAAACAGGAAAGAAGTCTATGATCTACATGAAAACTCTCAATAGCGAAGAAATAACTCAGCTTTGCAATGCTATTGGATCCGAACCATTCCGTAAGTTTTTTAAAGACTCTAATAGTTTGATTTCAAAATATGGACTTATCCATGAGTCATTGAAGAATGCAGCCTTCATTAAACGCATTATTAGCTATCTAAAAACAGACTTATTGTTATATAGATATTTTGCCGACACCATAGATAATCAATTGGAATTAATTGACATATCTGTCAAAGGCAAACCGATGTCTTCACCATTAGATGTAAGACTTGCTGAGGCTATTTTTGATTCAATATTTAAAGATTCAATTGAAATTTACTTCAAGCTATGCGGTATTAAATACAATGAAATAATCAAGATTAGAACTGCTGAAGAATTAGAACAATTAAAGCTTGAAAAGAATAATACTCAATCTGCAAGCATAGATGACGAAAATAAACAAAAACCAATTGAAGACTCAAAGAGCCAGAAGCTTCGTGCTTTTGATGATACATGTAAGTATGAGGTCATAGACGAAAACTTACATGAAAGAAACATATCTATATTTCAAGTACAAAAAAACAATAACTCAAATTGCTTGCTAATTCGTCGTTTAGCAGATCTAAATATTGAGACAAATAAATTTGTTCTATTTGAAGATAGATATACCTCTCCATCTGTACTTAATCCTAAAGCATATTTTGAACATAAATCCGGCCCTAAAGACGTCGGCTTTTATGGAGTTTGGTCATGGCGCAGTGTTCCTAAAATTACTTTATTTGACGAGGATCAAATTGAGTCTAACTACATGCCCAATATATCCCATATTGAGCTATGTTTAATTGATGGCGTCAACAGTATAGAAGAGCTCGTTGATAGAATTTTAAAAGGAGTTCAGCAAAAGACTCATTCAAATAGAGTCATGTTCTTCTTTAAGGAATCTTATGGTGGAAGATGCAAGGGAGTACTTTGTTCAAAAGAAGATCTTGTATGCGATGGTAGTAACTCTAAACTCCACGACTATTATCTAGATCTTCCTGTCTATAGTTTTTTAACTACTGACACCATGACTCTTAGCACCCATCAAATCGTTTATAAGAAACTTTTTGCAGGTATACCTGAAAGCATATTTAAGGTTTTACCTCAAAAAGAGAAAGATATTCCTAAAACCCCAGCTCAATCCATAAAACCTAACACCATCCCTGAAGAAGTCTTAGATGGCAAAAACACTAGTACAACCATGAAAGAAGAAAGCGATCAAAGTAAACTCAAATCTCTTAAAGATGAGCTAAATCTTAATATCAGTGAAGTTCTCGATCTTAAGAAGAAGTTAAAACTGATTGATCCAAAACTGCAACAGATACAGGACCTTACAGCAAATCTTGAGGCAAAGCTTAAAGACATCATTAATACTGGCAGTCACAATTCATCTAATATCTCTTCACCTTTGTCGTTAGATGTTAAAGATCAAGGAGTCGATAACTCCATATATTCTGTAATATCTGCGGATAAGCACTCCGAAAAAACTCCTGTTCAAAAATGGGATCAAGTCATAGAGTTACTTGAGAAAAATCTATCTGAAGCAGGTGTTATAAACAGCAGCAAGCTTGCATGTTGCTATGGCCTTGCTGTATTTCTGTGTGCAAGTTATATCCTAAAGCAACCTATATTACTTGCTGGCCCAAATGTTAAAGACATATGCGAAGCAATGAGCTACGCTGTTGATAGCGGTAGATACGGAGTACTAAATTGCACCGGCGAGTTCAATCAGGCCGCAGTAGATCAGATTGGCAGTAACGGCGAACATATTGTTTTTGTTAATAACCTCATTACAAGCAGTTGGGTAAATCGCATCCAAGATATATTTAAAAATAATGAGATCTTGTTTATAGTGGGCCATCCTTTCAAAGAAGAACTACAAGTTGAGCCAAGTAGTCTCTTTAACTACATGTTGCCTTTTCTAATAGAGCCTATAATTAATGACATACCTTACCAAAGGTACAGTAGCTCACATATTGATGAATCACTGCAAAGTTATTTCCCAGATATAGTGAACCGAGAAAGGTTAGCCCTTTTAAACAAGGGTAATGTTAGTCCGTTGCAACTGAACAACATGAACTATATCTCATCAATAATGAGCATCATTGCAAAGCCAGAGCACAATAATAACCAAAGTACTCCAAAACTAAATGGGCTCAATTTGATTAAGCTGTTATTTAAAGATGTTACATTAGCTTACATAAATCAATCATTAGATAAGTTATACCACGAGCTTGGTAAGCATATTGATAAAGGTGTTGAGTACCAAAATATTAAAGATCTAATTGATTATCTTGTGGTCAAAGACTAATGCAAAGTGTTCTTCATTTACAAATAGCTAGAAAGTACAAGATCGCAAAAGGAAAGAGTGAAACAGAGCTCTCTTTCATTTATAGAAATATATATACAGTATGTGCTCTTATGGGGTACGCTTCGCTACTCGATGAAGTTAATGACGATAAAGTATCAATAGTTCATATTAAGAGCCGTATCAAAAACGTACTTAACGCTTATCTTGAGATATACCCAGATCTTACAGAGCTCTTCAAGGATCGTAGGCAAATATTTGAAGACTTTATTGTGAATCTTATGATCGCGACCTCAACTATTTACCACTCGCCGTATCATGTTTCAAAATCAATATTAAAGACTGCAGCTGTTGGCAATATTATTTTTCAGCGAGGCATTGATCCTGAAGACATAGACTGTATCTCAGGGGTGGGCTTTTACTCCATCAACCACAACGGTACAAGCACCTCTTCGGATGCGCTTAAAGAGCTCTATGGTATTGAAAATATTGATATTGACACAAAATTAAAGCAAGTCATGTCAATGGCTCATTGGTCAGTTATAAGCGAACAAGATCCTGATCTTGAATATTTAAATATTTCTCCTTGTAAGGGACAAAAGTACTGGATTTCGCATACCGATAAAAATGCTGAGATTCTTCTAGCCCGCACTACAGACCATAGTACCAGAGAATATTATCTTTATAAAAATAATAAAAATAGTCCAGAAATAAGCAAGCTTGCTCCTTGGATGATTAAAGACGGAGCACCAAAGCAATTAGCTAGAGCAATTCTTAAGAAATACGGAACGCTACCACCTATCAGTTATGAGTTTGATGGCGACATTGTAAAGGTTGAAATCGGTTATATGTTGCCAAATACTGAGGCAAATATGCTTATGCTATTTAGCTGGCCATGTGTACCAAACCGGATAAACAACGTATTCTCTAGAATCATGAATAAGGATATTTTCATGGTTTTTAAAGAGCTTCTATCCTCGCAAGGCTATACCTTTGAAGAGCTATTGGATAACAACAAGCAGCCAAAATAAAAAAATTAGCATTTATAGGTCTAGATAATATGAACCACGGTGCCAATTACGTCCACAAAGAACTTTGTAGAGAGCTTTCAGACTATATCAAGTCACAGTACTTTAGAAAGTCTCCCATCTTACTCAATGCATTAAGTAAAGAACTCGAACAGGAGCGCGTTTTATATCGCACGCCATTCATTGAGTCTTCTCCTGCTTACATAAGTATCGAAAATGGCATCAGCAAGTCTAATCTAGATCCATGGCTTAAGGATTACTTCCTGCAATTGGCACAACATGGCTTAGGCGTATTTACCTCTCCATTTTCCCATCAGATTAGTGCTTTAGAAAATTCAGTTGCACTCAAAGATCTCTTTGTTTCTACTGGTACAGGCTCAGGTAAGACTGAGTGCTTCATGTGGCCAATTCTTGCTAAATTAGCAACTGAGGCACGTAACAACAGTAACTTGTGGAACATACGTGGTGTCCGTGTCATCATCATGTATCCGATGAATGCCTTGGTATCAGACCAGGTTAGCCGCTTACGTCGCATGCTAGGCGATCAAGATGGTAAGTTCATTTCAACCTTTAGAAACGTATGTGGTTTAAACACTCGCCGACCTCAGTTTGGCATGTACACAGGACGAACACCTTACTCAGGAAAGAAACCTGTTCCATTGCAAGACAAAATGCTGGTTGAAAGCTTTCAAAAAATCTTTAATGCAGACAATAACGATAATAATGACTTCATACAGACCCTAATTAAGGAAGGCAAGTTACCCGCAAAAGCAAATTTTGAAGATTTTTTAGCCAGACTACTAGAGTCTAATCACACCCCAGATCCTGAAGATGCTGAGCTAATTACTCGCTTTGAAATGCAACAGTGTTGCCCAGATATTCTCATTACCAACTACTCGATGCTTGAGCGCATTTTGTTACGTAACCTTGAGAGTAATATTTGGGATAGCACTAGATCATGGCTTAAATCTGATGATAAGAATAAATTGCTCTTCATCATTGATGAAGCCCACATGTACAGTGGCTCATCAGGTGGTGAAGTAGCATTATTAATTCGTAGATTATTCCATAAACTAAATATCTCACGAGATCGCGTTCAATTCATTCTAACTACAGCAAGTATGCCAAACCAGGATGAGGCAGATAGAACTGCAGTCATGCGTTTTGCAAACTCTCTCTCGGTTAATGATGCTGGCGATGAGTCTTCATTCGTATATTTGCGCGGCGAAAGAGAAACCGTTGATGGGCAAGTAATTTACGACATACCTAATGATCTTTTATTAAGAGCAAATCCAGTTGATTTTGAAAGCGATGATGTACTAAAACTCAATGCTCTCAAAGACTTCTGGTCAAATATTAATGGATTCGATAAATCTTTAGATTCAGTCGAGTCCATTTGCAATTGGATGTACTCTAACATTGCGCTATATAAGCCTTTTAATAAGCTCCTACTACATTGTCGCGGTAATGCCGTGTCAATGGACGAGCTTGCTAAGTCAATATTTCCTGATCTTAATTACGATGATGCTTTAGGCGCTGTAAGCGTGCTTCTTGCCATAGCTCCGCTTGCTAAAAACACTAAAGGAGCAATACTCTTCCCGGCTCGCATGCATATGCTCTTTAGAGGCTTTAATAGTGTTTATGCTTGCACTAATCCACAATGCAAAGAATCCCATACTGAAGATGGAATTACATTAGGAGCGATCTTCTTAAATAATGATCACCTATCTTGCCCTCATTGCGGCAGCCAGATGTACGAGCTTTATAATGATCGCCGCTGTGGAGCCTTATTCTTAAAAGGCTACATTCACCTTGACTCAAAAGGCCTTAATGGCAGCAAATATTTATGGCGAAACCATGGCTTAGTCATGGATAAAAATCTTAAAGAGATCCATCTGTATATTCCTCCTGCCGGATTTACTAGAAAGCAAACTAGCTCAGATAATCAACAAGTACCTTGCTATTTAGATATCAAAAGTGGCTATATCCATTTTGGCGATGACTCTTTAGATGGGGCTAATGGATTCAGAAAGCTCTACTACATGGATTTCGAGGCTAAAGGAAAGCCAGATATCCTCACATTCTCTAGTTGCCCGCACTGTAACCATCAATTTGCATCTGCAGAACTTAGTCCTTTTAACACTAGAGGAAATCTTTCATTTTTCAACCTTATCAAGGCGCAGTTCTTATTACAGCCACCTGTTCCAAGCAAAGTAGGACATGCAGACAAGTTCCCAAATGAGGGACGCAAAGTCTTACTGTTCTCTGATAGCCGTCAGCGAGCAGCAAAGCTTGCCAAAGAAATGAGCAGCTACTCGGAGATAACTGCAGCTAGACAATTGACTGTGCTAGCAATTAAGCAAATGGAAGAGTTAAGCGACAATAACAATGACTACTCATTAAGCGATCTGTATGATTTCCTTGCATTATGCGCAAAACAACATGGGGTGAGCATGTTGCATGGGGATGACCGCACTACATTTTGCGATGTAGGCACGATTTGTTTAGAATCTTTCCAACAATATCTGAGCCAAGCAGAGCGTGGCAATCGTCGTAGCAGAAGAGCCAATAGAGGTTATACAGCAGAATACTCGCTATCAAACGCACCAATAGAAATTCAAGAATACGTAATTAGACTCTTCGCTGGTAGCTACAATACTCTATATGAATCAGCATCCTCATGGATTGAGCCCACTTATAACACCCTTGATAATATGCTTGATGAGTTGGATTCCTCACAGATATTTTTTTCTGAAGAAGAGCTAATTGAGTTGTGTCATGCATGGTTTATCTGGGCTTTTGATAAAGGCACAGCCATTGGCCATGACATTCATGATAAGGTTCGTTACCGCGTTAGAAAGAGATTCAACCACTATGGCCTAGAAGACAATTGGGACTTCTCTGAAAATATTAAGAATATTATGGGGTGGAAGCAAGATGATAAAGTCGTCATAAAACTAAGAGAAGTCTTTACCAAACGCTTGCTCAAGAAAAACGGCAACAACAATAACCCATATTTCTATGTTGACACATCTAACGTAAAACCTAGATTCAATACATCGCACATCTGGTTTAAGTGCGAAACTTGTTCTGAAATAAGTCCGTTCCTGCTAAAAGGTAAATGTCCTATCTGCGGCTCTGAACATACTCATAAAATGACACCAAAAGAGTACAGTGCGCTTAACTTCTGGCGTCAGCCTATTGATGATGCTTTAAATGGAAAACAAATCCGCATTATCAATACTGAAGAACATACCGCACAGCTTTCTTTTAAGGATCAACGTAATGCTCAGTGGTCTAGAACAGAACAGTATGAGATGCGCTTTCAAGATATCTTACAGAATAATGAAACACCTGTAGATATCCTCAGCTCTACCACTACCATGGAAGTTGGTATTGATATCGGTTCATTGGTTGCAGTTGGTTTACGCAACGTACCTCCAAAGCGGGAGAACTACCAGCAACGTGCTGGTCGTGCTGGTCGTCGCGGCTCTAAGATCTCAACTATTGTGACTTATTGTGAGGGTGGAGCTCATGACTCTCTGTACTTTAACAATCCAGTACCAATGCTTAGAGGTGATCCACGTAGGCCGTGGATTGACATTGAACGTACTAAGCTTTTACAACGTCATCTTGCCATGATCCTTCTCCAGGAATTCCCTTATATCGCAAAGAATGGTCTTGATGAGACAGATGCAGTATTGTTCCTAGATGAGACGCTAGATGACTTTAATCACTACATAGATAACATTGAAGAGTCACATATAAAAGGGCTGCTGCCACTAAAGAATGATTTGGATATTGCTCTATTCAGAGAAAATCTTAAAGACGCTATGACCAAATTAAAGACAAAAAGAGACAGAACTCCTGAACTCTTTGGAGAGGCAACTGATGGTGGAAAAAGCAAACATATCGCTTTGCTAGATGCTCTATATAGTGAAGGTGTGATCCCTACCTATTCTTTCCCTAAAAACGTAGTCAACACATACGTTTTTGACAAGAAAGGTAATATTACATCCGAGGTTGGGCGTAGCTTAGAAGTTGCAATTAGCGAATCGGCTCCTGGCCGCTCTCTTGTTATAGATAAGAAGACCTATCAGATCGGAGGCTTCTACTCTCCACATTCAACTAAAAGAGATATCTTTTCGCCAGCGAAATCATTCATGGAGGACCCTAATTATTTAAAGAAAATTGTTAGATGTAAAAAATGCGATTGGTTCGGACTTGCTACAGATCATGAAAGTACTTGCCCATTCTGTGGTAACCATGATTTAGAAAATGACCGACCTATGCTTATTCCTTGGGGATTTGCGCCAAAGAACGCAAGAGACATTAATGATGCTCAATTAACAGAAGAATATAGTTCAGCGCAGCAGCCACTATACTCAACCCTTCCAAAGGGTGATGAGATGAATGATGTTGATAGCTACACAAATCTCAAGATGGTTTCGCGTACTAATCAGCGCATCATTATGCTCAACAAAGGTCCTTATGAAAAAGGATTCATGGTGTGTTCAGACTGCGGTGCGGCAATACCAGGAGACAAGCCAACGATTCTAGAAGGTATTTCACGCCCATACATGTTGCGAAATAAAACTCTTAAACCTTGTTCACATAAAAATGTTGAAAACATCAATTTGGGCTATGACTTCATCACCGATATGCTGGTACTAGAGTTTTCCATTGACTCATCTAAGATCGATATCAACTCTGATGACAAGTCATGGATAAATAGAGCCTCACAATCTTTAGCTGAAGCCATACGACTAGCAGCAAGTAAACTTTTAGACGTTGAATTTACAGAGCTAGTATCTGGCTTCCGTTTTAGACGAGGAAGTTCAGGATGTTTCATAGACATTTACCTATACGATAGCCTGTCTAGTGGTGCAGGATACTCATCTGCCGCTGCACAACGAATTAACGACATCTTGGTAGAGGCTGAAAACATTCTAAGTCAATGCAATTGCCAATCAGCATGCTCTAATTGTCTAAAACACTACCGAAACCAGTACGCACATGGAGTATTTGACAGAAAAGAGGCATTACATTTACTTGATTGGGCTAAGACAGGAGAATTGCCTCAATCTATTCCGCTAAGAGAGCAACAAGCGCTCTTGGCTTCATTAAAAAACATCATTACGAATGCTGGTATTACGCTTCAAATGGATGAGCAACAAACTACTGGTGAAAGTGCAGGAGTAAGCAAACAAATTATTATTTACCCTGCAATGTGGAGTCTTCCTTATGAGAATAACACTATATTTATAAGCGATGCCCTACTTAAGTATGCCAAACCATATGCTATGGATCATCTTAAGCACGGTTTTGGTATATATAGCTAACCTTAAGCTTAGAAAACAACTTAACGTTGCAAGATAGCAGAAAGAAAAAGCCCGCAAGATCGAAACATTGCGGGCTTTTTCGTTATGGGAACATTATAAAATTAGGTCAGTCTTTAGTTAGGCAGACTAAGGTTTCGATATGAACTGTGTGAGGGAACATATCAAAGCCCTGTACGTAATCAATCTTAAAGCCACCTAGAAGTAATGGGGCAAGATCGCGCTTTAAGGCCTTTAATGAGCAGAAGATCATGCTGACCTTGCAAGGGCCTTTGTTCTTGGCGAGCAAGGCTGCATTGTTAGCACCGATACCAGCACGAGCAGGATCGGCGATCACAGCTTTAACATCGCTGAGCATATCTTTGCTCAAAAGCTTAGGCAGTGCCTTAGACATATCTGATGCAATGAAGCTTACATTGCTAATGCCATTGCGCTGAGCATTTTCTTTAGCAGCATCAATCGATGACTGCACGATCTCAACGCCAGTAACCTCATCAAAGTGATCTGCAAGTGCCAAGGTCATAGTGCCTACACCACAGCAAAGATCGATGGCCTTGCCTCTAGCTTGTTTGCATGCAGCGCCCGCACCTGATTCTGTTGCATTTGAGTTAGCGCAAGCGCTTGCGCTTGCGCTTGCGTTAACTGATGTGCAGTGAGCTACAGCAGCTCCATAGAGCTGCTCACACACGTCATAATTAACTTGCACAAAGGTTTGAGGACCAACATAGAAATCTTTGCCCGCAATGCTCTTGCTAAGTCTTGATGCGCCATGGATGAGAGTAACTTCATCACAGTACAGGGAGTTACCGTCTTGTGTATTAATGCCCACATACAAAGAGGCAAGCTCTAGGCTCTGTGCAGTAGCTTTAAGCGTCTCTTGCTCTTGTGAAGTAAGAGATTGTGTAGTGATGAGTAATACAGCTACACCATCATCACATTGACGCAATTGCATAGCTTTGAGAGTGCCATTATCAGCGCCATCTACAGCCTTCAGGTTTAATGATGACAGGGTAGTGTTGAGCTCGTTTGCAATAATGGCAAAGCACTCTGGCTCTAATGGGCAACTGTCAATGGCAATCAGATCATGACTACGGGAGGCAAAGAAGCCTTGTTCTAGCTGATTGCTTTGAGTGTTATTGGCAAAGTAGCGAATCGATTTGAAACGACAAGGTTGTTCGCTGCAAGAGTGGGTTTCTCTTATAAAGTCATCAAGCATGTCGCTATTGAGAAGGTCTGGACGCTTGAGACTTTTGACTACATCTTCTAACGCATCTTTAATATCTGAGCGCTTGAGCTTAAGCTGAGAGGTATAAGTCATGTGCTGCAAGGCACAGCCACCACATGAGCCAAAGTACTGGCACAAAGCAGTGCTCTGACGATCTTTAGATGGCTTAACTATGGATCTGACCTTGCCTGGGCAACGTTTGGAGTTTGGTACAAATGGCTGCCCTACTTCAACTTCTACCTGTTCTCCTACTAACACGTTCTCAATATAGATTTCACGGCCTGCATCAAGCGCAATACCCTCGCCTTTTGGCGACAATTTAGTAACTGTGACTAGTGATGTATGAGACATGATCAGATCCTAAGCTTGGGTATGTGTCAGTGGAGCAAGTCAATCATATAGATGGCCATTAATACTGGCATATCCATAAGAGTGAGTACACATTGTAGCGAATCACAAGATAAATAATAAGCTTGTTAGAGCATTCCATTGCATCTTGCCTATGCTCATTTATGCAAGAACAAGAGGTATATACACCTTCAAGTTAGTCTCTTAAAGCTATGTGTAGACAATTGCCTTAAATGCCCACCATATATAGCCATGAAATGGCTAATATAAGCTACATTCCTTATCTTTTTGCAGATCTAGGTTAACTCTAAGTTTTTAGTGCTATCCTAAGTGTATATCAGACAGCCTTAATGGCTATAACAGGTTTTATTCGTTTTATATTAAGCTGACGCTCATACACATACTGCGGCAGCAATATACTCTGCCCTTGCTAGCTGGCAGATATTTGTTTGATTAAGGGGTAATTCATGCGCAATTTACTGAAGAAAAAAGGCATTGTGTCTAGTTCTGCCATTGCTCTTGCGCTTTCTGCGTCCCTCGTAGTTTCTGGCTGTACCAATCCAACAAGTACTGCCGGTTCAGTATCTTATTTTACTGAAGGCGTGATTACCGACATTGAGTACATCACCATTGATCTTAACCACTACAACACCAAAAACACAGCTGCAGTTGGTGGCGTTGCAGGTGCTGCAGCAGGTCAGATCCTTGGTGGCAATACCAAATCAACTTTAATTGGTGCAGGTATTGGTGCTTTATTAGCTGCCGGCGCAAGTATGGTAATGGACAGAACTACTGATGGCGCTCGTCTGACTGTGAATACCAATCAGGGTCTAATTCTGGTTGATCAGCCATTCTCTTGCAATTATCGTAAGGGCGCTAAGATTCGTCTTATCAACCGTAGCGACAACACTGTTGATGTGCAGGTTCTTGTAAATGGCAGCTACAAGACTGCTGAAAAGAACGCTCACAAAGACTGCCCTATCTAGTGTAAAGATTTCTCTAATCTAGTGAGTATATGTTAAAGCCTGCCTCGTGCAGGCTTTTTTGTCTCTAAAAACCATAGCGCCAATGTAGAGCGGGCGCTGATACTCATGGCCTGATAATTAACCACTAATTCTTTATAGTCCTTATTTGCATGATGGGCTTGTAAGCCGTTGCACACCCCACAAGTAAAAAATTAAAAATGGCCCTCAGCCCTTATTGCATCTGGCTTTGCTTGAAATGCTGGTACTAAATGATGCTAAAGAGCCAGCTCATATATGCAAGGCATGACAAGCGTGTGGATTGGCTTTGCTATGTCTTCATTCAAGACTTTTATTTGCGTGTTGTCGTGTGCAATGAATTTGAGCATATTAACGCAATGAAAACAGATCCTCTGGCTAAAATTTAAAAGTGATCCACGTTGTGTATAGTTTTGCAAAAGTTAGTAAAAAAAATAGCCA
>NZ_CABTML010000109.1:0-60277 GCF_902485895.1 uncultured Anaerobiospirillum sp.
CTATATACATGAGATATGTTTCCGGCGACATAGTCGACGTCTCTACCTTACTAACCGCTATAGCTGAGCTTAAAGCTATGAAAGTGGATACTAAGTTCGCAATTCTGGATGCAGGATATCTAACACTTGATAGCCTTGATGTTTTGCTAGAGAACAAAATATCCTTCTTATCAAGGCTCAAGAAAAACTGGACACTATACAAGCATATTATTAAAGATCATTTAGCGTCTTTAGAGCATAAAGCTAATATGCACCTATATAACGGTCGCATTGTTTATTTAAAACGAATCCAAGCTACATTACCCTCAGGCAAAACCGTGTATGCCTACTTAGGTATTGACGATGACATAAGATGGTCAGAGAGAAAACAAATCGCAAAGACTGCAGATGAGGATGAGCTAAGCGTAGATGATATTCAGGCTAAGCTTGAAAAGGTTGGCGTCTTTATGCTTTTATCTTCACGAAGAATAGCTACAGAGGACTTATTACCTCTATACTATTCGAGACAAGACATTGAACAGGTCTTCGATATATCCAAGAGTTACGCAAAGGCAATGCCTCTATGTGTTCAGTCTGAAGAAACCTTTAGAGGGCATCTGCTTATGGTATTCATAAGCACAATCATACTCAGAATGTTACAGCAAGACCTAAAGAGCACTACGTACTCATTAGATGACGTGCTAATGATTATGAAGAATCAGAAGGCTAAGGTGTTCGATGATTGCGTCGTTCCCCTCGAGCCAACGAAAAAGCAAAACGACCTGTACAAGCTTATTGGTGTAAAACATCAAACTTCCATCAGTCGATAATGCTATTTCATTGGTATATTTTATGTAGCACTAAAATTAACGCGGGAATTCAAGTTAATCGATATAGGCGCATCAAAGTGCCATAAGGCGCGACCATAGCAAAAAGGCCCAACCATGTTGGGCCTTTTGCGTAATGAAACTAACTTTTTTGCTGGCAATGGCCTAGTCGATAGTGCGCTCTTCGAGATCGTGATTGTTGTGCTTACGCACTGATTTGGTTGCAGCCTGCTCGGCCTCAAGCTGTGAGGCAATTTCTGATGCCACTTGCTCCTTAATCTCAGCAATAGCATCGTGAGAGCGAGTTTCTTTGGCGCAAGTAGATGGCGCAGCCTTTAAGGATGCTGGAGCCTTGAGCACAACAAAAAGAGCAATGCACAAAAGTGTACAGCCCGAGAGTAAGAAGATAGAGGCTAGGTTTAAATAGGTTGCAATCGCACCGCCAATGATTGGGCCAATGGTTCCACCCACCTGCTGAGCAGAGAAGAGCATGCCAAACATCGAACCACGCTCAAGTGGGCTAGTTAAATTGATAGCCATAGAGTTAGCTGATGGGAAGATGCCAGAAAAGCCTAAACCTACACAGAACTGCAGCATGGCAAAAGGCACTAAAGTGTTAGGAATAAACTGCAGTGCAATTAAGAGTCCTGAGGCTGTAAGTCCCGTGACCATAGTGCGGTAAAAGCCAATAGCCTGACCTTTTCGACCCCAAATTGGAGCTGCAATAGCTCCGGCAAAGCCAGATAAAGAGAATACAAAGCCTGAGATCATGATGAGGTTTTCATCCGAGCCGCGTAACTCTCCTACATACAAGGTCAAAATAGGCTGCAAGAGCATGATAACCATGTTGGTAAGGCCGGCAGCAATCAAGATAACCATGACGCCGTCACGATGCAGTAACTCTTTGTAGCTAGTAGGCTTGGCTTTCTTATTTTTGTCAGTTGCAGGTGGTTCTTTAATTAAGACTAAGGTGAGCACTGTAATAATCACTAAGGCGCAACCTGCAATCATGAAAGAGGTGCGAATACCAAAGTACTGTGCGAGTATGCCGCCAAAGAGTGGGCCTAAAATACCACCGCAAATATTGGCTGACTGCATCACACCCATAGAAAGACCAACTTTGTTAGCTGGAGTATAGGCTGAGGTCAGGGCTAAAGATGCTGGCCATAAACCGGCTGCAAAGCCTTGGAAGGCACGGACTAAGAAGAGCTGAAATGGAGTTTGAACAAAAGCACCGGCAAAATAGCTAATGGCAATCATGGTGCTAGAGCGCAGCAACATGAGCTTTTTGCCTTTAGAGTCGGACATCTTACCCCAAATAGGAGCCATGACCGCACATACAGCAAAGGAGACAGCGAAAATCGCACCTGACCACAGATTAAGCGAGTCAGGGGATGCGCCGAGCTCATTTTTGAGGTACAAAGGCAAAAACGGAATTAACATGGTATAACTTGCAGACATCAGCACGACATTGCAGGTCATAAGGCCCAAAACTACTTTCCAGTTCACTAAAAAAGCTCCAGAAGTCCAAAACAATACGATGGCCTAAGTTCCCAAGTACTATGCCCATGGACTCATGGCATATAAATGCATTAATTCCATGTGCTTATCTGTGATTATCAATTCCATCTTGCCAAGTGCTCTTTTCATGTAGCTGTAATGCACGAACTTAAGTTATCTTCAAAGACTTCGTAGCACTAGCTTGATTAATTAAAAGAATACAAGACCGTGCCAAAAGCCCAAGGCCTTTAGCCAGATCTATTGCAAGACTGATAATTAACTACAGATAATCAAGCTCACTTATCATGGCTTAGATGGGTATAAGACTAAGAGCCCTTTAAAGCCATGTGAGCAGCGCTGTTTAGCAAAATAAATACAGTGTTATGTAGAATTTTGTATCTAAGCATTTTTCATTATCAAGCGCCTTTCGATGACAGTTAATAGCATGCAAATTTTTCAAAATCTTGCAGACACTCTAGTCTCTCTAGCGCCTTGATAAGCATCATTGCTTAGTGCTTAATTTGGGAAGCTATTACAAAGTATATGCTCATTTGAGATAGTGTCTAGCTTGATGCAAAACTTTTTTCACTAGCCCTCAATTACAGTCAAAATAAGACTGATTGAACTGAAAATCACCCATCCTCAATGGCATACAAGCAAGCGCTTTTGCAATAAATTGCAAAGCCGCCGCCACCGACTCACCAAGCAAGCTGCGATCAAGCAATAGAGCAATCAAGCAAGCTGCCATCAAGTTAGCAGCCATCAAACAAGCGCTCAAGTATGCATCTATACAGCAATAGAGCTATCAGGCTTGCGATCAAACTGCCCATCAAGGCAGTGTTCATCGAGCAAGCATGGCAAATGGGATACATGTATAGCACTCTTATGCATACAGTGCGGACAGATGCTGTGCTTACGAAGTAAGAGCAATTAACAGCGAGTGAATCTTGATAATCGTGGCAAACGTAACGAGCATGCTCATAGCTTCTCGAGAGCTAAAAGTATCAGGCTTTTGTGTAGTCAGGTAGTAATTGCGGGACATAAATTAGCTGATTTTATGGCTGCAGGTAGGAAAAGATGGTAGGAACTGCTCGCCTGATTAAGTGGGACGAGATAGGCGAGCAGCACTTGCTGGAAAGATAGGTTGTAAGGCTTTAAGCTTGCCAAACGGCAGCAAGCTATTAAGTGAGCTTGGCAATTAGGATGCAGAGGAGTCTTTTGCTGCTGTTTAGCTTGATTGGCTAAACAATGTGGTTATTTGGGCGCAAGCTTAAGCGCGTAAAATAGTTAAAGGAGCTTACAGATACCAAGGATGACATCATGCTAGGTAGCTTAAATCCCATGCCAACTACAAAAAGCATGACCATAACAATGTAGCCAGCGTCCTGTAGATGGATAGTGCCACCAGAGGCAATATAGTTATTGATTCTGACTGTAAGCAGTCTAATCACGTCTATACCAATGATGTAGATGATGGTGAGGGTCATCAAGGCTATACCTGTAGCTAATACGGCTCTAAAGTAGCTAATAGCTAAACCACGAGTAGAGGCAAGAGCACCAAAAGGAATAAGAATCATGCCGGCTACACACAAGAGCATTGACCAGACGTAGAGAGTGACATAGCGCAAGATGAAGGCAACTAAGAGCACAAACATTACAGTTAAGAAGACGTAATAATAAACTTTGCTCTTGCCGGCCATTTGCTTGGCGTAATTGTCAGCTAAGGTAAAGAACGACTCAATTAACTGCAGCATGCCCTCTAAGTTTCCTCTATGCTCATCACCAGCACCAAGTTGAATTAATGAGTTGATGACATCCGAGGCAAATTCATAGCCATTGAAAATGAGAAAGTAGATCGCACCAAAAGTTAGAATAATGCGGATCATGGCTGTGAAGATGTAGAAGTAATCGGCATGCCTTAAGATAGCCTTAGACCCCTCGATTACCAGGCTAATAGCGCCTAAGTAGAACATCATAGTCTGACAAAAACTCATGATGCTCATACGCATATCTAAAAGCTTGTACTCATAGAGCTTAAGCACTTCTGCAAGACTGATTTCATCACTAAGACTAGTGCTTGCTGCCTTGCACTCAATGCTCATTAAAGCAAGGACAAGCGCAGTAAGCACAAGATAAGCACCACACACATAAAGAGTGTGCATTGCGCTTTTATTAGGCTGTGCATTGCCGTATTGCTGTGGCAACACCATATCTTTAACCTCACTCACCATGCACCTTTGCATTTTGCACATGTGCATTAACTTTGTGGATAGAGCACCTTCCACAGTTTTGGATAAATTGCCATCCATAGTTTTTGGATAAAACACCTTCCATAGTTTCTGGAGAAAACATCATCCCATGCAGGTAGATAAAACAAGATAACAAGCAACAGCCACAAAGTGCGCCTATCTTGCTTAGATGAAGGCTGAGCTACTAAGCTAAGCTAGGCTGAGCTGATGGGGCACTGCTGTGTGGCTATGGCAAGCGAGTGGGAAGAGTTTCTACTTTTTTGGAAGTGCTTTTGGCAACCTCTCTAAAGTAAAACTCATCTGCCAGGGCTTGATTGCTCTGCTTAGCTAGTGCATGTCCTTGCAGCTTAGTAAGCTGCGCTACTTGTGCATTGAGATCAATCATGGAGGAGGCTACTGAGCCGTTAATCTTTGACAGACCATCTAATGTGGCAGCTTGCGAGTTAGTGTTTTGTGTTTCATCTGCAATGCGTTGGAGCTTATCAATCTGCACTAAGAGTTTGTCATTCATTTGCTCGGCATTTTTATAAGCCTGCATGGCCTGAGAGATGGAGCTATCCTCAAGATTTTGTAAGGTCTGAGAGAAAGTACAATTGCCAGATTGCATGCACTGATCCCAAGCCTGAGCTTTTCTAAATGAAGTGTAATAGCGATTAGCTGAGCCAAACTCATCCCAGATTGCTTTGGAAGCGTAGAGCATGGCCATAGTGTCTTGCTGCAGCTTGTGAATATACTCCCAGGTGTATTTGTTATCCATGGTGTAATTCTTGTCCATGAGCATTTGCGTATCACTAGCAATGGTATTACCTGAGAGCAGCTCATTAATTTGCCTAGCCTGATTGATGTTATCGCGAGCCCATTGCTCTACGGCTAGCACTTGTTCCTGTATAGTCTGAGCAAGTACAGCACCATCAAAGACCGGCATTGCTCCATGAGCATTGGTGTAATTTAGTGCCATAAAAAGAGCCACAGAAAGCTTAATGCTAGATGCTGCACGGTAAGATGGGCCTCTTTTGAGCTGCGATGATGCTTTTGATGCAAGGCTTTGCGGAGCCTTAGACTCATGCATATTTACCAAAAAAGGCTTGATGGCGTTGCTAAACAATCTGCGAGCAACGCTTAAGGCAGAAAATAAAGAATCTTGGTGCTTAGACATAGTTAATCGGACCACAAGGGCCATGAGCATAGTCAAGCTCTCCGCCCCTTGGAGCCGTCCTCCTAAAAAAATATAGAGTTACAAGGGCTTTTGTCCCGATCTAGAGCTTTATATCAACAAGTAGTGGCAGCTTTTTGCGTGAATGAGTTTGCCTGTAAGTGCTTAACAAAGCGCTGCCGTGCATTGATATAGGCAGCGATAGCTAAGAAGTTTTCAAACTTAATAGCTCGTTCATTAGTGATATGGTGCAAGCGGCAGTCATACAGCAGGCAAGCATCGTTATCTAACAGCTCAGGGCTGCTAAAGAAGCGCTTGTTCTCTTTGGAGCGATTGATATCGTGCTCAATTTGCATAGCGGCTAAATCATGAGGCACATCTTTGATGGCATCGCGATTAAACAGCTGTGCGGCGGCATAGTCTCTAAAGAGAGTGAAGCTATCTTGCATGATGGAGCACCACTCATTGTCCTTGCTGTAATCAAAGCACAGACGATAAAGGCCTAGGAGACGTACAAACAGACGGATCTTGGGGCTGACTTCCACATCAAGCGGCATGGCGCTAACTTCATAGTTATTCACTGGTTCAAAAGGCACATAGTTATGCAAGCTACGATGGGCACCATCTAAAGCACACAGAGTTTCATAGAGCTGTGCAATGAGTTTGATACTCATATAACGATAGCCAGCCTCAGTGAAAATCTTCATAACCTCATCTTGGTAGCTCTGTTTGGCAAGAGCTGCACCGCCATGCTGCTTCTTGTTTTGCAGGGCACAGCTATACTCACTAGAGAGCGACTTAACCTTTAAGCTAATGTCATGTACTTCATCTTGAGAAAAGGCAGCTTGTGAGTCGTACAAATGCTTTATATAGCCTTTGTTTTCAAAGGAGTGAAAGTACGATCCATCAGATGCTTTGATGTTGATAAACTTGCCGTTGGACAGGGCATACACAATAGGACGCAAAGTAGTATCCGAAGCATACTGGCTCATGGCATTGCAATTGAGTGCCTCTTCAAAGCCATGCTCAAACTCATCGCCATGCACAAGCTTTGCAACCCCTTCAAGTCCATTGCTAGTAGCCTTAGCAACACCTTCAAGTCCATTGCTAGTAAACTGAGCTCCATCTTCAAACACTGCCATGGCATCACTTGGTATGTTCATATCGCTAAGTGACTTATCCACGCTGCAAACAGACTTAGCAGCAGCGGCCTTGGCAGAAGATAGAGCACGCTTTGATGTAGAAGTAAGCTTAGATGGTTTGCTCTTTACTGGATTCAGCTTGTCAAAGTCTGGGAGTCTGTCAAAGAGCACTTCTTGTATAGCGCGTTCTTTAATGGCATTGAGGTGCTCAAAGACTCTCTCTACGATAGCTGCAGCAGAGGTAATGCTATGTGACAGAGTGAGGCAGTCATTAGATTCAAAGTGCTCAATGAGCTTGAGGCCTTCTTCATAACAAGAGCTATCTAATGACTCATCGTTTAAAGAGACGAGTACATTGTCGATAGTGCTCTTAGCTTTGAATTTTGGCTCATAGCTTACTTTGCGCTTTAACTTGTTCCATTCGATCGTTGGGGCAACAGCTTGAAGTAGTCCCATATCCACGCCACTAGGTAGTACATAGCTAATATGTCTATGATCGTACATACGCAAATCAGTGCGTAGCCTCTTGTTAAAGAGGCCCGTGTGCTGCCCTCCAATGTAAAAGTTTTAAAGTTTGCCAAGAGCACAAACAAATCCGTTCAACAGTGAACGCTGCGCCAACATAACGAAGCACTAAGCTACGTCGCACTAAACTACATAGCACTAAGCTACGCCGTACACGAGCAAATATGCAAATGCTAGCGCTTGTAACAGCAATCATTAGCTATCAATGAGGCATGACTTAAATAAGAGTCAGGAATTAACCTCGCTTAAGTGATGCGCTATGTGCTTATGCTTGGGCTTGGCAAAAGGGTTAATGGTTTAAATCAACTTACTGTGCAAAGTTGATATCTTGCATGAGCGTGATATTGAACTCATAGCCTGGTTTGATAGTCAGTGTCGGCGCGATATTCATATTGCGCTCGATAATCTGCGTGATGACACGACCCACGGATTGGCCAAGGCCTTGGGAAAGAGCTCCGTTGAGAGTGAGATCGCCATTAGCGTCACGATTGTTATCATCAACGCTCAGAGCAATGCCGGCAGTGACACCGCCTAATAAAATGGCATTGCCAAGAATTTCAAAGAAGCGATTGTCTACATTAGCGCCAATGCCGGCATAACCATCTCGTGAACTTGCAGGCATTGATCCTAATTGCATAGAGCGACCGTTTGGGAAGATAAGGCGATTAAAGCCAAACATCATGCGCTTTTGGCCACGCATTGGACCTGAAGCGTACTGGCCTAAAAGCTTTGAGCCTTTAGGAATGAGTACATGCTCGCCGCTAGTAGAGTCATAAACATCTGAGATTACCTGGGCTTGTACCATGCCTGGAACATCAGAGTTAACGCCAGTTAAAAGTACGCATGGAACTACTGAGCCTTGCATTAAAGTAAAGGCAGAGGCTGCTTTTTGCATGGTGGTGTCAAAGTGTGAGCCAGCATAAGCAAGCGAATTATATGCATCCATAGTTCTGCCATCTAAAGCAGTGCCTAAAGAGTTTGCACCTGATGTATAAACGCCACTGTCGCTAGCTAAGGAAGCTGAGTTAAGGGCATTTAATCGTGCTGAGGCATCACTTAGATATTGCTGAGCATTAACCCCAACTGCATGACCATCACGTGCTGCTTCGTAGCCATGGCCAGAGACAAGCTTTGCAGAGGTAGCAAGATTGGTCTTATCTTGCATAACAGACTCAACTGCTACAGATGAGGACAAGGCCTTAAGTAGCGCTGAGGCACGGCGCTCTTGTAGTGCTTTGACAGCTTTATCGTGGGCACTCTCAACTACTACCTCTGGTGCTTGGCTCTCAATTTGTACCCGTGCAACTTTCTCTTGAGCTTGTGGCAGTAGCTCCTCAGCTTTATGCTCATTAAAGCTTGCACCTTCATAAAGTCCGGTGTAGTTAACTAAGTCGCTTAAGAAGTCATCAGTTGAGGTTAAAGCGATATGCTCTTTTTCTGAGGATGACTTAAGCTCAGTTAAGATGGCAGAGCTATGGGCAGTTGTTATCGCATCCTCTTCATCTTCCATAGTTTGACTACGCTCAGATTGGCCTAAGGAGCTGAGCATGGAGAGCACACTGACGCCTGCAGATATACCCAAAAGCAGGTACAAAGGTGCTTTAGTTGCTCGTGAGGAGCTAACTTTTTGATTAAGGCATTCCATAACAATTACGCAATCACACCCAAAGCACGCCCAGCCCAGCCATAAAGCCAAGCCTGTCCAAACCAAGCTAGCCGTAAAGCCAAGTTAAGCTAAACCCAGCACAGCACAGCACAGCTTAGTGAAGCAAGCCTAGCGAGCATGCCATCAAGAAAGGTGAAATTGCGTCTCCTTTTTATAGTTTAAGAATATGTACAGCAAGATCTTGGTCGTTAACTCATGGCTAGAGATTGCTAATATGCTCATTGCCATGAGATAAGATTTGGCAATGAATCTGTGTGCAAGACCAAGAGTTAAACCTGCTTGCAAGGCGCTAAGCACTTAGTATTTGGTGCTCATAAGCAGCATCGTTAGGTTTAGCGGTTAAGTGCTGTACATAAGACTTAGTTAAGTAATTCATGACATCTTTTGATAAATACTTAGATAAAGCAAAGTGGCCATAGTAGGCTGCAGGGCAATCATAATGTGGTGCACTATGATCCTCATGTGGCTGCACGTACTTGAATATCATTAAGTTCTTGTAGTCATTCATCATCAGCTGCTCTTCATATGGAGCGAGGTATTTAGTTAAGTACTTAGAAGAGGCAAAGTCCGACAGATCGGTTAAAGGTTTTAAAGTTAAATCGAGGGTTTTACCTTCTTTAACCATGGTAGTGACCTTAGCAAAAGTAACTTCATCACTATCGGTAACTTCCCAAGGGTATGCATCTGGTACAGTTCTTTTCTTGGCCTCATGGATGGCTGCAGCAAACTGACGGCTAAAGATCTCTTCTTCCTCCTTGGTGTACTTAGTTCTAATAGTGCCATCATGAGCAAAGTAAACCTGATGCTCATCAAAATTGAAGCCCTTGGCATCCAAACGCTCTTTAATCCAGTACTTATCCTTTGTATGAGCTATTGGTGAGACATCATGTAAAGCATCCTGCTGCTCTTGTGGATGGACCTTAATACACATGTAGTTAAGGTAATCAATATCGGCCCTGAACAGGTCAGGATTGGTCTTAGCTGCATCAAGTGCCAGCATTTGCTCAAGCTCAATACGTTTAGCTTCTTGTAATTCAGGATGAAACTTCCAGATTACAGAGTTGCCATATAAGTTTTTGTATTGAATATCTCTGACAAATCCTTCAAGCGGATTGGTGTTACTTACCTTTTGTGGCTTAATACTCACTTCCTTAAGTTGGTCAGGGATGGGTATTGGATCTTGTTTGCTCGCTAATTGTCCGGTGCTGGTATTTTCTAGTTCTGACTTTTGCCTCACCGTATCCTTAGCCAAATCCATAGCCTCACCAAGCCCCATGGCGTTGGCAGATGATATGCCCAAGAGACGACTTAGCCAATTTGCTCCAATAGATGACTTGCGCTCCTCGCTCTTTACGCCATTATCTTGAGCACTCAAGCTGCTATCAGGCGCACTCATCCTAGTTTTGGTCTCATCAGCAACACTTCCCTTAACCTCGGCAGCACCTTTAGTACTGATTGACTCACTTACCAGCATGCCAGTTAATGAAGATCCCTCGACATTCTGATTCACTCTAAGCTTTGCGCTCATCGTGTCTAAAGCCGGAAAGAGACTCTCACTGCGCTTGCTAGCGCCTGCACTCTCACCAATCTTAGATGCTGCACTAACATCATTAACTTGAGCTAGTGAAGCACCTTCGCTCTTGGCATTCGAGCTAGCGATAGCATTGGCATATGCAGATGCATTGCTTGAGGTAGCTGATGCAGATGTTGATGCGTAAGCTGCTGGAGATGCAGAGTTTGTTGTGGTGCGGGCGATGGCCTTGCTCTTAGTCTTGTTTACTGATCTTGATTTATTTGAGGCCTTTAACTTAGTTGATTTGCTTGCTTTAGTTGCTGTGCTAGTTGAGGTGGCGGCAGCAGCGATTGCACCAGTGATGTTTGCAGTGGCCTGAGCGTTTTCATCAATGAACATATCTTGAGTTTGCTCAATGGTCTGTGCACGGTATGCATTTAACAGTTGCTCTTGTGCTTGTGCCTCAAAGTCTTGAGCGCTGCGGTATTGATTAGGCTCGGTAAGCTTGCTGCGATAGAGGGCCTTCTTATGCGATAAGACACTCATTGGTCCTAAAGATTCGCCTTGAGTGGTGTAAAGACGAGAGAGCTTGAGCTTATTGGTATTCACATTAACCATGTAGATACTGTCATCTTGAGATTTGATTAAGGAGCTGTTAACGACAGTTGCTCGGCCTTTGCAGCTTGCTTTACTACGGCATACTGCAGCACCATGTTGCTGCATGACATCAGCTAAGGCCTCATAGTGCTGCTTAAGTTCATCAGGAGCTTTATCATCGGCATACACTGCAAAGGTAGTACGATTTAATGCATAGTAGTGAGACAGTGCTGGGACGAAGTCTAAGCAGACATATTTTGAGTACAGATACTGCTGTTTAAGCTCGAGTTCATGGCTATCGATCTGAACACCACCAAAGTCACGAAATGAATTAGCAAAGTCATTCAGGTTGCAAGCATTTAACAGTATGGTTGAGCAGGCTGCAGTGAGTGCAAGTGCAAGCTTGCTGCGAGATAAGATGCACTGATGCTGTGTGGAGTTAATCATAATTAATCGCAAACCTCTCTTAAGAGGAGTAATTGCTTTGAGCGCAATAAAACAAGTGTTATGAGTGTGAGCGCTATGGGTGATATTAGGAATTGCGGATAATATCGGCGCTCATAGCTCGTCCTGAGTCTTCATTTCCAATAAAGAGGCGTAGATGGCGTGGAATGCCATCGACCACAAAGTTATTGCCCTGCAAACGATAGTTAGTTACTGCAGTGGCGTCTTCAGAGAAGACATGGGTTTGTGTCACCTCAACTATGGCTGGCAACATGCCCTCAGAGAGCTTTTGCGGCATTTGTACATAAGTATGTTTGCCATCATTAAAGACACGTAGAGGAATGACTTCCTTATCGCCACTAACCTGATAGTTAAAGTCCAGGCCGGAAAGTAGTGCTACAGAGCTTTTAGCGCGTTTGCGTCCAGGTATAGCTGCAGTCTCTGATACATACTCATCTTCATCAGCTAGCGCTAGCTCCTCGCCACTTGCTGACAAGTTCAGCTCGTTATTACGTTTGCGAGCGAGCAGTTCGTTTTTGATGTTTTGATAGCGCTGCATACTCTGTTCGGTATAAATAAAACTTACATTAGGCATGAAGTCTTTAGCTGAGGACTTAATGTCAATGGAGTAACTGCGCTTATCAGTGTAGATAGTGAGATTAGACTCAAGACCAATGTCGGTAGGCTTAATCGTTACATGCTCTACCATGCCTTGAGCAGAACCATGAGCTGATCTGCCTACAACCCATCGAGCTGAATCGCCAGTTTGCACATCTACCACGCTCTCGCCAGGTTCAAGTGAAATGTCACACACATGCAGTAAAGAACACACCACCGTAGGCCTGCCTGCACCATAGACAAAGCGTACTTCGCCAGGACGCTCAACGATTGGTCGGCTTACTGCTGACTTTTTAGCTTTAGGATTGTTGGAAGCCTCTAAAGCCTTAAGAATCTCAATATCTTGCTTAGAGAGGGTATTTTGATTACCTCCTAAAGCAATGATGTCATCAAGGGCACTATCAGCATGAGCAAGACTAAAGCAAGTAGGCACACTCGTAAGCAGCAAGGCGCTCATGCATAAACAGGCACAGGTATTAAGCTTAAGATTCGAAAAAGTGCGCTTACCCAGCATCCTACTTCCCAGCTTGCAAGTATCCTGCATGCTAGTACCCAGCATGCTTGTACCATGCATGGCTTGGCGCAGCCAGGTGTAGTATGGTGCTGCATTGGTAGCAGCAAACTCGTATACAGCTGCAGCTTCATCAGATGCTGCTGCAGGGGCTGCTATATTATTTTGAAAAGACTTGCGTAAGTTCATAAGTTCTCCCAGAAGGCCTGCTAGTAAGTTTTAAGTGTTGTTATCAGGCGATCACGTCTGAGATTAAGAGTTCGGATATGTACAGCTGCAATGGATTGTCTAAGTAGTTAGCGGCAGTCTTTTGATTAGCATCAGCAAAACTAAAGCTAATGAGAGCCCGCTTTTTATGGACTTTGACTTTGAGATCGCGCTTAGAGCTAATCGACTCTTTCCAGTCCACTTGCACAGTGTGGTTGTCTAGATGAATCAAGTTGGCAATATCAACTTGCACCGATAAGCCTCCAAGGTTGGTGCTCATGGGATTATTGTCTGTGTAAAAGTTATTGATCTTTTGGTGCACTGCCGAGCCTTGCTCAATATAGGCATAGACCTTATTGATAAGCTGTGCTTGCAGTTGTTTATCTAAAGTTACAGTGCGTAGATCGCGGATAAAGTCAGACACAAGTGAGTCAATGACAGCTGCTGGCACCTCATCTTTTGAAGTGAGCTTGTGACTAATACGCCCTTGATTTAAGACCACACCATGTGAGTCCACACTAATCAAATAAGGCTCAATGATGCTTTGCTCGGTGCGGCTGATGTAGGCAGCGAGCAGAAGAAAACTTAAAGAGAGCGATAAAACGCACACTGAGGCTACGCTGCCATGTCGCTTAAGTTCATTTACGGTACTTACCACCTTGGCAAGTCCAGAGAGTCTTACAACTCCATCTTGCTGTTTCATAAAAGCCCTTCAATGTAGTGCCCAATCTAAAGGCTAGTGCTTCTCATTGCCTAAACCGGCGCTGAGAACTCATTGCCTAATGTTGCACTGACTTAACCATGCCTAATGAGGCACCGACTAAACCATGCCATTACAGGCGTGGACTAAAGTTGCTTTAACGCTTGGCGTAAAAGCTTTGGTTTGAGTATTGGCAATGCGCGGTGTAGTAGTTTTTGTAGCGCAAAGATCTAAGCCACACCTGGCGCATACGCGTATCGTATTTGCCCATTTGATAGAGGCAAAAGTAGATCATCAAACACATGGTGAATGTGATGATTAAGGTGACGAAGTTGTACGTGAAGATACTTAAGGTGACTAAAGCTAAGGTGTTACACATAAACAGCTCACGGTCGCAGCCTAAGATCTGCGTGCAATTGCCTAAAGCCTTATAAACTCGATGTTCTCGCATAAACTAAATCAGCAAATTGTCTGTCTGTATGAATGTGTCAGAGCTATCTTCTAAGCTTGTTTGAGTGCTGTATCTTTGGTCTTTAACAAAGCTAAAGAAAAAGATGAGGTTTAAACACAAGATCAGCACTGGAGCAATTCAGGATAGGCGCGTGTCTTTAAGGTCAAGGTGGCTTGGCATAAAGCCCTTTAAAGTGCGACTTGAGAACTCAAATAGCTGTAGTTCTAAATCACCATTGCTGCCTTGTGACATCTTTACCGTAAGCTCGTTATTCATCAGAGGTAGTGGTGATGACTGATAAGAGTTAAGGTCATAAACCTCGCTTAGAGCGCTTAAGGTCTTGTTAAAGTAAGGGTGAGAGCTATACACACTTTCTTTAGGCACAAAGACTGATGGATGTTTGTACTTATCGGTGTCTTTGGTATTGGAGTTATTGGCATTAGACTGATTAGAAGAGTCCATACCATAGCCATTAAGGAGGCCTGAGATAAAGCGATCAATATGCTCTTCGTATGTAAGATCTGGATTGATGGCTAAGAAGTCTTGTCGTAACTCCTCTAGTGCCTCATCTACAACAATTAAGTCATGTGATGAGTTTGCGCTGCTCTGTCTTTGCTGAGCAAAAACTGATGGCTTAAGCTCTCTACGTGCCATATCCTGAGCTTGCTTGTTATAAGCAGCGCTGTTGTATGCTAAAGAAAGTGGATCAGCACCATAAGCCGCAAGAGGATCTACAGCAGGCTTGGCGCTTTCATTTAGCGCTGCAGCTGCAGCATCGCTGTCAGATGCGAAAGTTCCTGTGGAAGTGTCGGCCTTGTGTGAGCGATCTGCTGCGTACTTATCAGCATTATTCTGTGCACCTTCTGCTGCAGCATTCTGTGAGCTTGATTTTGCATCTGCGCTCTTAGCGTCCACAGGTGGATTGATAGAAGCGCCATTAAAGAAGTTGGTCATGAGGGAATTAGCGCCTAGCAAGAGAGTCATCACCAAAATAATGTAGATGATAGAGCGCATAAAACGGCTGATTTCACCACCAGCAAAGATGAGGGTAGCGCCACAACCAATAATGCCTAAAAGCGCAATGGTAAAAGCAATTGGGCCGGTGGCTGAACGCTGCAGAGCTGAAAGCCACACTTCATATGGCAGACCTGAACCAGCGCTAGCTGCTGATGCATTGGCATCTGGCATACAAAAGATGCTCAGATACACAATGAGCAGCATGACTGATATATAGCTTAATGCCATCAACATGCTGATGGTAAAGGTAGACAAACGTGGTGCGGTGCAGTCAGCATATGAACAGTTAGCAGCACCATGGCTACGAGTATTTCTATTTACAGCATCTGACTTTTGTCCATGCGGATTCCACAGAAGTACTCCATCAGCGCTGTATGAGGCGAGGGTAGCATCAACACATGGTTGCTTAGGAGCATGACTGCTAGTGGCAGTCTTGTTAACTTGAGGGGCTAAACGAGCTCCGAAACAGGCTAGTGACATAGTAAAAACTCCAGAGGCCAAGGCCTCTTTAATACATTTGAATGTCTGAATAGCTCAGGCAGTGTTGTTCTTTTTGTGCATGCAAATGCGATAAATATCGTATTTGTTTGAGTGCAGTAAGCTTAATTTGGGCGTGCAAAGGCCTATGGTGCTAGCCATGCTCAGCATCAGCATCAACATGGAATTAGTCCATGCATCGGCCGTAGCTGAAGTCTTTTGGCTGTGCTGCGTCTAATGGCTGTGGCTTAGCACCTTTATCTTTGAACTTAGAAAAGCGTGGATTACTAGGCGCTGCTACGTCCTAAGCGTGTACATAGCTGACGCTGATACACTTGAGCTAAGAGTGCAGCATCCTGATGGAGTGCCCATTTAGAGTGGGGAGTAATGCTCTTGTTTAAGAGTCGGTGGTAGTAATTAGTTTTGCTAAAAGCAAGATCATTTAGCTCAGTTGACCAAGCTGCATGCACGAAAGCCTGGGAATGAGCAAGGGCATTGGAACAAGTCATAAATAATGGGAAAACTCTTAAGCACCGCCACAATTGGTGATAGAGTCTTCCTCCTCCGAAAAGCAAAATTAGTTGCGCATATTGAAGCTTGACTAAGTCGA
The DNA here is from genome assembly GCF_902485895.1 of uncultured Anaerobiospirillum sp. Lineage (NCBI taxonomy): Bacteria > Pseudomonadati > Pseudomonadota > Gammaproteobacteria > Aeromonadales > Succinivibrionaceae > Anaerobiospirillum > uncultured Anaerobiospirillum sp. The sequence continues at coordinate 16,187 of NZ_CABTML010000109.1, forward strand.
GCTTGCAGCTTTGTAATCTGTCTTGTTTGCAATCATCAAGGCTATGCATAAGTAACACATGGCCTTAGTTACAAACGGTAGTCTTCTTCAGTGAAACCAACCAATGAAAGCTATTGAGTGTTAGCGCTGCAGCATAAGCAACTGCGTGGCTAAAGCTAAGGGAACGTAAGCGCCAAAGCATAGGCTCTGTGCACTTTCAGTTGGTAGATATCGTGAGAACTACTTAGGCGGTGGCGGGGGCGCTATTGAATGCTGCTCGGGTCATCGTCTTTTGAGGCAATGATAGACCCATGGGCGGATTTTCAAAAATTTGCCCAAATAATGATTCATAGTAGATTCAAATGTACGTTTGGGTATTTTGCTAAGGTGATTGCTATTTAGACAAAGTAGGCTTAGTTATTTGACAAATTTGCCATATTTGTATCTATTTAAATGGCTTAAATACGGCGTTTGTCAGCATGACAGAGACAGAAATGGCCAGAGCAGTGCTGAAAAGCAAGTGTGAGCTTGATCACGCTTGGTTAGCGATTTTTGCATGAGCCGTTTGTGCGGGCTTAAATGGCATATATATGGGCTTTTAGTAGCTACTTTGGGGTGTAAAGTGAAAGTGCTTGCAAATTCTGTGAGCCAGTTCTCAATTATTAGGCCTTTAAAAGTGGTATACAAAAACCGTTTTACAAAAGAGAGCTTGGTGGGCACTTGTTAAAAGTGTGAACTACCATTCAAAATCGATACAAGATTTTGAAATTTCGTGCAGAAAATATTTTTTGTGCTATGGCGTCCTTTACGGCTCTTGACGAAGGCAAATTGCTGTAGTCGCAATCAAAATAGGCAGGCTTTACAGATAAGCTCAGTCACAATGCGCCGTAATCGTGAAAAATGTCGGCAAAAAGTGTGATCTCAAAAGCTCAAAAATCTCAAGCCATCATAGATGCAATCTAGCTTCATGGCTGGTTTTAGATGAAATTTTTTTACTAAAAATCGACCTCAAGCTAAGTAACAAAAAAGATTGCTCATAAACAAGGTTAATTGCAGTGCAATTGCAACAAAAGCTTATGAGGGCTGACGATACGCCACTACTGGGCTATAATCTAAGCTTAACTGTATTGTCAACATGCAAAGGCTAGCGAAAGCGGCAGTAGCTGCACGCTAGTTAAGATAGTAGTCTGTCTTAGAGCTATGCCTTTTGTGATGTAATTGCTAGGCTAACTCTCATGCATATTAAGCATGTGCAAAACACGGCAAGGCAATGAAGGCAATGAAATGCAATGCTACGAAAGGAAAAGCAATGCCACTCTTTCTTGAGCAACGCTTACCTAAGTTAAGCTGAACGTGCCATTGTTTTGCAACGCTTACGCTTTTGTACGGGTGCTTATAAGCATGGTGCACATAGCATCTTAAGATGCTGTAGCCTCTAGCATAGTTGCTGAGCATGACCAAGCTTAGTATTGAGCGAGGATAGGCTTTATTCATAACCTGTCTGATGCTCTAGGATTTTTAGGCACAAAGTGCCGCATCTTGCTAACCATGTGGTTTAGCAAGATTACTTGCATATCTTGCTTAGTATGCAAGTTTAAGGATTTTGGTGTAATGCCTGAGGGCATTGCAAACAAGCTTTTGCAAGTACTTGCTTGCACATAAAAGATAATGGCAAGGTAGTCATCATGCGCTCTATTAGTAGATTAGATGCACCGCCATATGTCTATGGGGTAAGGGAGAATAACCAGTGAAGTTTAAGGTAGGATTTATCTTTTTGCTTGGTATGCTGACAGGTACCATTGCAACAATGTTGTTAACCAACGCAATGGCTGATGAGGCTAGTTTGCAGCGTCAGCTTGATGCACAGCAGCGCACCATGAATGCTCAGCAAAATCAGATTTATCAGCTGCAGCAGGACATTGCGACCTTACGTGGTGAGCTTGAGCAGTTACGTTATTTAGCAAGCCGCCAGGGTGGAGTTTCAAGCTCAAACAATAACACTGTAGTCAATCTTCCAGTTGGCAATACCCCAAGTGCAGCTCCTGCAGCTCCAAGCAACAATGCTGCCTCATCTTCAACTGGTAAGCTCACTGGCGTAACTGATGAGTCTCGCAAGGCTTATAACGATGCTTATGCCAAGGTACAGAATAACGACTTAAATGGCGCAGCAGCTGCATTTAAGGCCTACGTTGAGAAGTATCCTGACAATGCCTTAACTCCAAATGCTTGGTACTGGCTCGGTCAGGTTCAGTACTCTCAGGCAAACTACGAGCAGGCACGTTTAAGCTTCTTAAACGTAGCTCGTTTTGCCGACTCACAAAAGCGTCCTGATGCCTTATACAAACTTGGCATGATCTCTAAGTTCTTAGGCGATAAGGATAAGGCTACTCGCTACTTCCAATTAGTAGTTCAGACTTATCCAAACGATGCCGCTGCTACTTTATCTTCACGTGAGCTGCAGCGTCTTAAGTAATTGCATATCGCGCCGCACCCACGCAAAAAGCTCAGCTAAGCAGCGCTTGACGCTAGCAGATGCGGCACGATGAGAGTAGATAGAGGCATCACTACACTACTCTAAACATTCTGACGATAAGCTAGGATTAATTTTGTAGCTATGGTCCACGCTCGCTAAAGAGCGCTATGGTGGCTACGCCCTTGCGCTCGAGGTTTAGAGGCTTCATGTTAGAGGGACGCAAGCATGTAGCTTAGATGACTTTTGTCAGATGGATTAAAGCATTTAGCTTAGCGCAACAATAAAAGCTACAGCTTAAGCAAGTTACAGCTGAGGCATTGCATAGTTCAAGGCATTAGCTAAAAGTAGCACTATGCAGTCTCATTCATCGTATCTGTAAAGTGCTTGCTTAGATAGTGATATTGTGGTGGCAAAGCAAACTTGGCTTTTATTGTCGAAGCTGATAGCAGCTACTAAATTAAGTGGCTAATTAGCACTTTTCTTGTGTTGCAACGGAGAAATAGATGCTCAAGAGCATAGTTTCAGCATTAAGTCAGCGTTTACCAGTAAAACAAATTACTGGTAATCCTACGCTCCATTGCACCCAAAATCTTTATAAACACTCTGCAGTAAACGAATCTAAGAGCTCTTGTAATTTCTCCCAAGCATCTGTTGCCAACATGGCAGCAGATACTACTAAGCAAGAGCAAAACAATTCTAACTGCGCTGCAGTGCGTGCTAATACATCCTCTAAGGCCTTTAGAAATACAGCTAAACGAGCCAACAAATCATCAAGCAAGACAGCTAAACGAGCCAACAAATCATCAAGCAAGAGCCGTAAGCACTCTAATAAGCACTACAAGGCCTCCAAGTCATATAAGCAAAGCCATGTCGTTGTTCGCAATGGCAAGGATGAGGTTTGCAGTAGCCTTGCTGCAGTGTCTTTAGCTACATCAGCTCAGGAAAATAGCAGTTTAGCTTCATCGGCTGCTAATCAGGCTCTTGAATCTAAGCTCAAGCCAAGTTGCGTAGCTCAATGTGTGCGCCAAGAGATTAATAAGACAGCAAAGACTGTTGCCATGAACTTTGGCAGCGAGAAGGACTTTGCCTCTAGCGTTGCTGCGGGTGTGCCTTCTATCTTAGATAGTGGCAAGGCAGATGCGCTAGCATCTTCTGTCGCATCCCACACAGCTCCTGTTACATCTCCATTAGCCTCGTTTATGGCGGTGGGCGGTAAGTACTTACGTCTGTCTGTATGGGCAGCTATGCTTGGCTGTGCATCGGTGGCACTTAGTTCATGCTCAACTAATGATGATTTACCTGAGCGTGAAGTTTTAGTTGAAGATCCTGTGTCCTTTAGCGTTAGTGGTGTATCTGGAGAGCTGTTAACTAATGTTGAGGCGCACTTAGGATCTCTTGCTGTTATTCCAAAGAAGCGTGCCTTTTTCTATATTCGTGAGATTAAGGAAGTTACCACTAAGGCCTTACGTGCCTATGGTTACTATCATCCAAAGATCAAAGTTACTCTGCCTGAGAAAGACAAAAAAGAAGATACAGTAGTTAAGGTTGAGGTAGAACAAGGCAAGCCTTTGTACATTCGTCAGTCTAGGATTGAGGTTTTAGGCGAGGGCGTTAAGTACAAGGTCTTTGAAGATCTGCTTAAAAATACTGAACTTGGCTCATACAAGATACTTAATCATGGTGTCTATGAAGAGTTAAAGAACGCTATTCATAACACAGCTTTATCCATGGGCTTCTTTGACGGTAAGTTCACCTCAAAGCGTATCATGGTTTATCAAAACCAAAACTTTGCTGATATCGAGCTCGTTTACGATTCTGGCAAGCGTTATGACTTTGGTGACCTCATCATGAATGATGAGACTGCTGAGCTTTATAAGCCAAGCCATCCGCTGCAAAACTTTAAGACAGGCGATAAGTTTGCCACTAAGAAGATCAATAACTTTGTATCTTCTTTAAATCAGACTGGCTATTACAATTCTGTAGACGTGCGTCCGGTATTGGATAAGGCTGAGAACTTCCGTGTGCCTGTAGAGATGCATTTAGAGCGTCGTGCCAATAACAATATGCGTATTGGTCTTGGCTATAGCACTGATGAAGGCCCTCGTGTATTACTTGAGTGGAATAAGCCACTTTTGAACTCTCGTGGTGACTCATTAAGCACGCTGATGACCTTAACTAAGATCACTCAGGATGCACAGCTCGTTTACAAGATCCCTGGCGAAAATCCAAATCTTGACTATTACACCATTAATGCAGCTCAGACTCATACTGACTTTAACGACACTTTATCTGATCGCACGCAGCTTGCGGTGCACTATATTGCTAATCAGACTGGTCGTTGGAGACGTGATTATGCTTTGCGTTTGGAGTATGAAGACTTTAATCAGGCTAAAGAAGAGGGCCGTACCCTCAACTTAATGCCGGCAGTGTCTTTGACCCGTCGTGAAAGCTCTGGTGGCTATGATCCAACTCGTGGCTACTCTATAACTTTAGAGGCTTTGGGTGCAGCAGGTGCGATCTCAGATAGCAGTTTTGTGCAGGTCAAAGGCACATACAAGGGTGTGATTGCGCCAAGTGAGAACACTCGCTTCTTGTTCCGTTTAGAACAAGGTGCTAACTTTGGTCCTGATGCTGGTGAAGTCCCTCCATCACTGCGTTTCTTTGCAGGTGGCGACAACTCCATTCGTGGTTTTGGCTATCGTGATAGATCGGCAATGCAGCCATGGGGTGGACTTAAAGGTGCTAAGTACTTAACTGTGGGTAGTGCAGAGTTTCAATTCCCAATGGGTATTAGTAACTCACGTTTAGCGCTATTTTGCGATGTAGGTACAGCAACTGATGATTACAAAGATGAGTTAATGTATGGCCCAGGTCTAGGCTATCGTTTCTTATCTTCATACGGTATTGTCCGTGTAGATGTGGCAGTGGGTCTGCAAAAGAACGAAGAACAGGTCTATCAGCTCCACTTTGCCTTTGGTCCTGAATTTTAGTAAAGGTCGAAAATATGTACTTCAAGCATAAAGCTTCGGCCTTGGACCGAAACGAGAAAAACCACATGAGTGCTCAAGGAGGAGCATCCTCCTCTGACGCAGCTAAAAAAGATTCAGCAAAAGATGCTCAGAGCAGTACAGTAGCATCTAAGATCACAGCTACTAGCAAGCTCAATGGCAAGCCACGTCAGAGCCTTAAAAGACGCATGCTTAAGTGCTTTAAGCATATGCTCTGTGCACTATTTGTATTCATGTGCATTCTCTTTGGCGTGCTCTATTACTTCTTAGGCACTTTATCTGGTGCTCGCAATGCTTTAGCTCTTTCGCAACGCTTTATTCCTGATTTCATCATTATCGATACCACCATTGAGTCAGGCTCAGTTTTAAGCGGTCTAAAGCTTGGTCATACCTTAGTTGATATCCGTGATGTAGTAGCGATCTCCGCTGATGAACTGACCTTAGATTATGATCTGTCAGACATCACCTCTATGCTCGTCACAGTTAATAATTTAGAGGCACATAAGCTTACTGTAGCGCTGTCCGACAAGCTCTTTGAAGGCCCATCAAAAGAGAAGCAAGAGCCAAGCACTGAGCCATTTAGAATGTCATTCCCAGTGGATATTGATATTCACCGCTTTGACGTATCTGACTTTGCATTCCGCTCACAAATTGTGGATGTAGAGTTAAGCTCCTTAAACTCTGCTTTATGGGCACGTTCGGATAAAGTAGGTTCTAAGCATCTGTATGTAGATGGCACTACCGTTCATTTAAAGAACGAGGCCGATGTTGCTGAAGAGAACGCCGACAATGAGGCCGTTAACCGAGTAGATAGCTCACTTGCTGTTATGGTGGATGGTCAGATCATTCGTCTTAGCGATCTGGATGATGCCTCTAAGGCCTTAGTTGCTGCAGCTAAGCAAGGCAAGACCGTAGAAATGGTGATTGCCTCTGAGCACAACGAGCGCCAAGCTGAAGTTGCCGAAGATGAGCTCTTTAAAGACTTCAACCCAGCCACCGCCTCAGCTACTATCGACAGCCCAGAAGAGCTTTCCGCAGCTAAAACCACAGCCGATAAGCAAGCATCCAAGGATAAGAGCGCAGCCGGTGATAAGAGTGCGGCCAAGGGTGAGCGCAAGATTACTATTCGTCCAGATAGTCTTGTCTACAAAGATCCTGAAGAGTTTGCCAAGGCCATGGAAAGCGCTCTGTTTAACGAGCATAAAGTGCCAGTGCTCTTAAGCGAAAAGCCAAGCATTACCCGTCCACAAGATACTAAGCCTCACAAGGCAAAGAAAGATGGCGTGATTCGTAGCCATGAGCTTACCAATGTCGATGACTATGAAAAAGCTTTACTCAAGGGTATCAATGCTTACTCTAATGCCAATAATGGTGCTGCTCTAAACGTAGATAAGAATCACTCAAGCGCAAGCAATGCCTCTAGAAGCTCTATGGCAAGCAATGCTGCAAGCAGTTCTATGGCCCAAAACTCAAAGGCCGCAGCACCATCTAATGGTGTTGCTAGCAATGGCAAAGTCATGAGCGAGCATGAGCGTGTTATGTCCATTGAGGCAAGTAAGCAAAGCATCTCTGAACAAATTCATGCGCAATCTGAGGCTGCAGCTCTCAATGCAGCTGACTTTATTGATGCAGTAACTGGCGCTACTGCTAGCACAATTGCTCAGCAGATTCGCTTAGAAAAATCTCACAAGGGTGAAGAGGTTATTGCCAAGCACAATGCTAAGTTAAAGAAGCCACATGCTGCAGTTAAGGCATTTGGATCAGGGGATGGTTCTATTGAGTTCTTACCTTCTATCGTATTGCCTTTTGATATTACTGTAGAGAAGTTTAAGGCAACCAAGGTTCGCTACTATCAAGAGGGCTTTGACACTCTGAGCGCTGACATTGAGGCTGATGCTTCATGGGTGGGAACTGAGCTTAAGGTAAGCAAGCTTAATGTAGATCATGTCTTTGGCAAGGTGCAGGCTGTTGGCGATCTTAACTTTGATAAGTATTTTGATCTCAACTTTACTCTCTCAGGTGAGGGCTATAAAAACGACAAGACTCATGACTTCTTGCAAGGTCTGTTATACGGCTTAAGTGGCGAGGTCTCAGTTGAGGGTGACTTAACTGATCTGCGTCTTCACAGCCTATTAAACCTTGGTGGTAGCTCTGAGCTTAATGTTCACGCTAATGTCTTATCCGGCGCTCTTCCAGTTATCATTGATTTAAAGACTAAAGATATTACTTACCCAATCTTTGGTAAGCCAATTGTTAATGCTAAGAAGCTCGATTTACATACTGCAGGTAACTTAGCAGATGGTATTGATTTAGAGCTAAAGGCAGATATCTCAGGCTATGGTTTTGAGAATGTAGTTACTAACATCAAGTCTAGTATCGCTTATGAAAGAGCTCATATCTATACCTTTAAGATCAACGGCAAATACAAGAACGATGACATGATGGCCGATATCACCGGAGATTTGTTCTATGGTGAAGTCTATGGTGCTGATCTTAAAGCTAAGGGCAAGATTAGTGATTTATCATTTGTCTCTCCAATGCTTGCAGGCTCCTTTAGCCTCGATAGTGACTTAGTGGCTATCCTGAACAGAAAGGAAAATGCCCCAAGTGCGTTAGCTGTTGCAGGTGAGCCAGCTTATCTTGCTAACCGTATTCCTAAGACCTCAGTAAAGCTTGAAGACTTCGATGCAGACTCTTTAGAGGCTCGTTTACTTGCTGAGGTAAAGAAAAGCGGTGTAACTGGCAAGGCTAAGGTTCTCAAGGTAGCCAATGCAGTAGAGAAAAACACTGCTAAGGATGGTTCTCAAGATCCAGCCGATGATAAAGCTAGAAGTGTACAAAGAGCAAAGAGCTCTGCACTGATGGCCTTTGGTGCGATTGACGCAAGTGAGATTGCTGATGCTGAAGAGGCATTGCTCTCAGGCAACACTGAGGCTGCGCAAGCTTTAGTTGCAACTCCTGCAGCTGTTGAGGCTGTCTCAAAAGGTCAGTCATTAGCGGCAGTACGTCCTCTTGCAAGAACAACAGCTTGGGCTGATGGTGTAGCCGATAATCCAACTGATCTACTGATCTCTCAGCAAGAATACGTTGATGCAGTGCGCTTTATCGATGAGCCAAATAAAATTGGCTCTTATACTGACTCCACAGGCATTGCCTCTGGAGTGCAAGCAAAACCAGCCACTATGCTTGAGCAAATCTTTAGTAAAGATTTGCCAGAGGTCATGGCCAATGTTCGCTTTATCCGTGGTGAGGTGCATTTAAATGGTCACAAGGCATCGTTTGATATTGAGGATGTCGTAGGCGATATTCACAACGGCTTTAGAGTTGATAGCCTCAGAGTTACCCAAAGCGAGAACACGGTAATCGCCTCAGGAAAGGTAGCGCCAAATGGTGCTGACTTAAGCGCGGTGATTGATATTAAGAACCTTGAGTACATCTATCCAAAACTACTTGGCGGTGTCTCACTGTTTATCAATAGCACTGGCTCATTGCAGGATCTCAACTTTGAAATCTCAGGATCTGCTCCACGTATTAAGTATGGTGATACTGTACTGCGCAAGGTGATCTTAAATGCTGGCTTTAACACTCAAACTCGTGCATTAAACCTCACTGCACTTGCAGATCGTGTACGTCTAACCAAGGCGCTAGCTGCTAACCGTAATTGCTTTATCGATCTGTCTGGTACTCCACTGCGTCACAATCTCTCAGCAAGTTGCGGCGGTGCATCATCTGCATACGTTACTGTTGATGGTAGCTTGAACTTCCTTGATAAGCTCTATACAGCAAACTTGTTAGAACTGTATCTGTCTACCGATAAAGCAGGTAGCATTTCCTTAGAAACTCCAGTCTTTGCTGATATTGATTTTGGTAAGGTTAAAGGTAGCGTAACTCCAATTGAACTCACGGGTGAAATTGGCAAGATCCACGTAGCTAAGACTGAGTTTGAAAAAGACAATCTCAAGACTTCAGTGCAAATCAACGACTTTGATGTATCAAGCTTAAGTGTCTTTATGCCTGAAGGCATGAGCATGCGTGTACCACTACAGGCATCAGCCGATGTGGAGCTTATAAATGGCAAGCCAAATATTGATTTAAGAGTAGACAGTGCTGATGGCTATGTCTTCCATGAGGTGGGAGCTGGCGTCGTTTACGACTCATTCAACCTTACCTCACATATCGGTCAGAACATCATGCACAACACCGTCAATATGAAGTTACGTGGTGGCCGGGGAGAGATTGACTCAGTATTAGATATCAAAAATCCTGCCACCGATGCTAAGCTTGCTGGTTACTTTAAGATTATCGATTTTGATTTAGAGACCTTATCCAATGTTGGTAGAAGCTTTACTGAGCTTAAGGGTATGGTTAACTTAGATAGCAAGATCGGTGGTAACCTTTCAAGCCCATTACTCGTTGGCAATATGACTGCCAAGGGTAGCGCTGTACCTCGCTACGATGTTGGTCAGGTCAATGACTTTGACTTTAAGGTTGGCTTAAATGGTCAAAGAGGTGATTTAGATGGCACTATCGTGCTTAATGGTGGTAGCTTAAAGCTTGATGGTGATTTAGACTGGTCTACAGGTGCAGACGGCTCGTTAGTCGCTCAAGCCAAGAAGCTGCCACTGTTCTTAGTTGGCTATGGTACAGCTGTAGCTGATATCAACACCAAGGTAACCTTAGGCGAAGTTCTTGATATCTCTGGTGATGTAGAGATTAATACTGCTCGTATTACTGTGCATGATGTTGCCGCTAGTGGTAAGTCGGTATCCTCAGATGAAATCTTAGTTCCGGATGATGGTTCGCTATCTCTGATGCAAAAGGCTCGTGAGCCACAGTTTAAGAGCACTATCGACTTAGGCGTGAAGTTTGGTGATGACGTGCGCTTTGCGGCTATGGGCATGGTTAAAGGTAATCTTGCTGGCGGCATTGATATCTACAAGAAGTTAGAACATAAAGACATTAGATCAGCAGGTGAGATTCGCGTTGTCGACGGTACTGCTGACGTCTATGGTCGTAAGTTTAACTTTGCCACTGCACGTGTGATCTTCAATGGCGAAATTGCTAACCCAACTTTAAATGTTGAAGTGGTCGCCGATCCTGAGTCAATTGAAGGCGATGTTGTAGTGGGTGCTCGTGTAACTGGTACCGCTCAGGCTCCTGATATCAAGCTCTTCTCTAAGCCAAGTATGAGTGAAAACGAGGTGCTCTCTTACATTCTCTACGGCCACGGCCTCGATAAGAATGTAGCTAACCAAGATAGCAACAACTCCAATATGATCTTAGGTTTAGGCGTCTCAGGACTCTCTGGCCTTGCTCAAGGTGTTGCAGGTGCCTTTGGTGTAGATAATGTGCAGCTTGGTACACAAGGTCGTGGTGACAATACTCAAGTTGAAGTTCAAGGCTACGTGACACGCAAGCTGCGTCTGTCCTATGGCTACGGCGTGTTTAACTCCGTTGGCGAATTCAAGATTCGCTACGAGCTCATCCGTAACCTCTACGCCGAATTTGTCTCATCCATCGACCAGGCTGTCGACATCATCTACTCTTTCGAGTTCGACTAGCCAACAATAGAGCTTTATCCATGAACGTGCATAGCATGCAGATGGGGTAGGCCTGCACCAATAGCCTTATGTTCTATGCGCTTAGTCTGCACAAGCAAACATATGATCACTGATGATCTATGTAAGTAGGCTTGCCCAGCAAAAACATGATCTATGCGACTAGGCTGACACAAACAGACTTATGTTCTATGCTCATTAGTTGACATCATGTATCATAATGATTAGACATAACCACAATGCTCTGTTGTAAGCTATCTAAACTTTTGCAACAGAGTGATATAGCATGACATAAGGTTTTTGAGGTAATTATGCAGGACAAGGCAGACTTAGTAGTGGATAGTTGTGAGTCTATTGCAGATAAACTTTTTAATGCAATTAACCATGCTAAGGATCCAAATAAGACAGCACTCATCGTCAAAAAAGAGCGCTGTAGCTATGCAAACCTGCGTGATCGCTCTTTTTCTTTAGCGGCACTGCTCCTTGCTAACAAGGTCAGCCGTGTAGCTTTGTGTACTGGCCGTACATTTGATATGTACACCACCATTGCAGCAAGCATTATGAGCGGAGTAACTTATGTTCCGCTTACTTTGATTAATCCATGTGAAAAATCGGCCTTTATTTGTGCCCATTCACAAAGCTCGCACATCTTTATTGCTCCAGAGGCGGTTTCATATGCAGCTAAGATGCTGCTCAATATGCCTCAAGAGACCCTCAAGTCTATCCAAATCATCTGCAGCAAGAACGTATCCTGTGAGCTAAAGAATGACGTGCAAGAAGCCATTGCCAATACTCAAAGCGTTGCAGATGCAAACACTCAGGGACATGTCGATGCCAATAGCCAAGGCCAAGCAGATGCAGTTACTCAAGGCGCTGCAGAGATAAGCGCACAAACCATTGAGCTTATCAACGCTATCATCGCTAAGTCCATCATTTATGATGACACTGCAGAGTCAATGGCTGCACAAGCGCAGCTATTTGACTTTGAGTTAGCACGTAGCAAGATGTCCTCTTCAGATATCATGCACATTCTCTATACCTCAGGCACTACAGGAGCGCCTAAGGGAGTTATGGTTACCCGTGCTAACTGGTCTAAGTATTTTGATACCATTACCAAGATCTATCGCTATCAAGAGTCTGATATCTTCTCTAACTTTGCTGAGATAACTTTTGATATCTCGTTGCAAGATCCAGTTTGTGCATGGATTTGTGGAGCAACTGTTGTATGCGCTACTAAGCGTGATGTGATGAATGCTGTTAAGTTTATTGAAAAGAACAGTATCACCATCGTGCACATCACTCCTGCCATGGTCTCATATATCAAGAAATCTGGTATGTTCAAAGTAGGCGCTTTGCCTAGCGTTCGTCTGAGCATATTTATTGGCGAGGCTTTGTGGTATAAGCAGGCGTATGATTACTCTTTACTGTGTCCAAACACAGTTATCTACAATACTTATGGCCCAACTGAAGCAACCGTAGCGGTATCGATCTTTGAGGTTGAAAAATCTGTCTTATCTAATATGCAACAAGATGAGGCTGGTGCAGAGGACTCCAAAGTAGATTCGGCAAAAACACCGCTGCTGCACGACATTGTGCCTCTTGGCTATGCCTTTGATGGCGTAGAGTTTTACGTGTGTGATGAAGATGGAGTAGAAAAAGGCGAAGGTGAAGTCGGTGAGTTACTCATCGGCGGCCCACAAGTAACCGCTGGCTATTGGCAAATGCCTGAGAAAAATGCCAGCGCCTTCATTGAGCGCAATGGCTCAAAGTACTATCGCACCGGCGATTTAGTATGCTTTAGATTAGATGAGAACTCAAAGAGAGTTTTTTACTACATCGGTCGTGATGGCGACATGCTCAAACTGCATGGTTTTAGAGTATCTTTGTACGAAGTAGATGAGCAGTTCGGCGCATTAACTAACTATGTAGTTCGAGCTATTGCTTATGAAGTACCTGATGAGGGCGGTCGCTCAAATGAACTAGTGCTTGCCGTAGAAGGTGCCGACGAAAAGGAGTGTGAGCTCCTGTATCAAAAAGGACGTGCACATGTTGCTGTGTATATGCAGCCAGCTTATGTCTTAGCGCTACAAGATTTCCCACTGAATGTTAATGGCAAAGTTGATCGTAAGGCCATCAAACAGATGTTAATGAGTAAATACTGTGAGTTAAGTGGCTATACCGATGTAAGCTAAATGCTAAACAGCAAACTTGCTGCTAGACTAGGCCATTCTTATTCAGAACAACTACTCATAGTCACTGCAGCTGTCTGTTAGCATGCATATGACTATGATTGCAAAGTATAACCAGACAGATCGTATAGCCATATTTGGCTCAGTCATTTCGAGAAAATCATGGACAAAGTAGAATTTTACAAACTGATTGGCAAGCACCTGAATAGCGAAATCTCTGATGATACTGATATCTCAGAGCTGCCAGAATACTCCTCTATCACAATCTTTAGCCTGATCGAGGAGCTAGCTACTCATGGTGTAAAGGTTGAGGTTGGCGATATTTTAGATGCTGATACCGTCTTAGAACTGTATGAGAACATTTTTTAATTAACTCATACAAATGCCCATTGCTCATGGGCAATACAGACCACATCTTAAGCATACATACAGTTTGCTAATACTCATGGCAGCATGCCACTGAGAATGTCCAGATGCTGTAAAAACAACCTCTGTACACTGTTAAGAAGAGTCAACTAAGGGTCACAAAGCATTACGTTTGGAGCTAACTATGCCTCTAAGTTCAGCAGACACTCAAAATATGAATAAGAAAGCATCGCGCTTTACTTTTGATGAGCTCGTGCATGCTATTCAAGCTACTGGACTTAAGCAGTCAGATACGGTGATTGCGTTTTGTTCCCTGTTTAAGTTGGGGCGACCAATTCTAGACGGTAGAGAGCTCGAACGTTTCTATTTGGATGCAATTTTTGAAGTGATTGCAGACGATGGTCTGTTGGTTCTGCCAGCTTTTTCATACTCGTTTTGCAAGCATGAGCAATACGATCCTAAGACAACACTGTCAGATGTAAATGTGCTTAGCAATTACTGCATCAAGCACGGCATTGGTGTACGTAGTTTAGACCCAAACTTTTCTTACATCTTTTTAACTAAGTCTGATCTGTACAAAGAGACCAAGAGCTCTGTTGCACTCGAGATTAGAGATTTAAAGTTCTCTAATGTTAGTTTTGATTGCGATGAAGAACCATCAATTCCACGCTTCTTATTAAGTCGCAATAGCCGCTTTTTAAATTTAAGTGCTGTTCCGTACTGCACCTTGTTGCATAACGTTGAGCAAAAGCTCGATGTGAATACTCGTTACTACAAGCTGTTTACTGGCTCGATTAAGCGAGATAACGAAGTACTAGATGATGTCAAAATCTATTATTTCTGCCGCAAGTATTATCCAAATACAGAAGTTGATATGGGTAAGCTTGATCATTTTTTCAGACAGCTTGAGAGCGACACTAAGCATAATGCCCAAATAGTTCGTGTACCAATTGGCAAGGCCGATATCTTAGGCGGATCTATTGAGGGTATCTTAAGTGGTTTTATTGAGGCATTTACCGAGAACCCATATGTGGTATCTAAAGGCCCTCATCTAACAGCAGAGCAGATAGACTCAGTAGATGATCCATTTAAGGTAGCGGTCAGTGATATAGATCGTCAGCTATTCAACGTAGTAGATCTAGAATCTTAAGCCATGTAATACATGTTAAGAGCAATTACGATCTTACAAGGCGTGAAGCCTAGTAAAAATGCCTATTTAAGCAGGCTCAAGGCCGCTAGTTTTTAGCGGTGAAACACATGCTTTAGCGTATGTACAACACTTGATGAAACATCTCATTCTTTACGTGTAAAAGCTGTTCAGGAAGCAGCTACGAGCCACAGAATTTGTACTTAATTCGCAAAAATTGGGCAGAGCAGTGGCTATCTGATAGCTACATGCATTTTTAGGATACAATAATGGTATTCGTACCTTTTCATACGGTATGTCTATCTGCACTTGTGATGATGATGATTCACAATCTTAATAGCTTTAGCTAGATTTGTTTTCTTTACTAGTTAAGATTAGTACTTTAGCTTTCTTAATCTCATTGCTTCTATTGTGCACGATAATAACTAAAAATGGTGCCATAGATATAATATGGCACGAACATCGCTATAGAGTTTTGTGAAGCGTTAAATGAAGCTGCAGCTATAACAACTTAGTTATCGAACTGCATAAGATAGTACTCAAGGAGAGTGTCATGTTCTGCACTAATGATGAATCTGATAAGCACAGCCTTGCCAATTCGTTAAAGTGTCACAAGCGAATCTTTAAGTCTAGCCTATTGTCTAAGGCGGTAATGACTACTCTGAGTGCATCATTAATTGCTTCAAGTGTAGCAATGATAAGCAGCGCTTATGCTATGCCTGTTGAATATCAGATGTGGTATGAAGACGAACACGCATCTGAAGAGAAGCTACACAACGTAACCTTAAAGAACAGCACCATTTTTGTTCCAGCTCCGGATCCAAAAGTTAACTATGGTGCCAATACAGTTTATGCCAAG
This sequence comes from uncultured Anaerobiospirillum sp., assembly GCF_902485895.1. NCBI lineage: Bacteria > Pseudomonadati > Pseudomonadota > Gammaproteobacteria > Aeromonadales > Succinivibrionaceae > Anaerobiospirillum > uncultured Anaerobiospirillum sp. The sequence continues at coordinate 31,766 of NZ_CABTML010000109.1, forward strand.
CACGGCAACTTAAGTGCTAATTACAGCAGCTATACTGCAACAGCAGCACAGGCAGAAGAGGAAAATCCTTTAGCCTCTCCTTACTACGATCCAATCACTGGAACTGTCAAAAAGCCAGCTCATGTCTTAGCAGAGGAGCGCAGGCAGCGTGCACTCGAGGCAAGTCAGTCCGCTTTAAATGATCAGCAAGAACGTTTAGAGCGTTATGACAATGAGCAGCGTGAGACACGTAATAGCGATCCAAACTACAAGCCTTTTGGCGACTTTTCTAAGCATGATCGTATATTCAAGCGTCTACCTCAAACAGCTAATTTATTCTTCCTTGAAAATGAAGATGATGCCACCGAGCTCATTCGCGATATTCAGCGTGTTGAAAAAGATTTAAATGCAGAGCTAAGCTTTGTTTTAATGGACGAGAATGGCATTATTGCGCTTAAAGACAACCGTGATTACCCACTCTTTGGTCTGAGCAAATTCCACTTAGCTTATGCAGTCGGATCTTTAATGTCAGCACGATCTGATGGTCCAGACTATCGTGTTTCTTTTGACGTATCGCAGCTTAATCGCTCTGTATTTTCTCCTTTAGTTGAGATCCTTTTTGCTACCGTAGGTCGAGATATTTTGGACCCAACTGGCGAGCTTATTGGTGGTGCAGCTCACAGACAAAGTAAAGCTCAAAAGCGAAGCCAGCTGTCAGGTGCGGTTAAAGCATTCCAATCAGGTGATGTCAGTGCCGCTCGAGAACAGGCCAAACTCCATAGCCAGCCACAAGGTACATACGAACAGTACAATCAAGAGGTTGAGGCACTCAAGAATGCCGACTCTCGTCGTCTGTCTATGAGCATCAAGGAACTGATGCAGTACTCTTTAGGCCAGTCAGACTCTAATGCTAGCGGCATTCTTCTTTCTTACATCGGCAGTTTACCTACCTTAGATGTGTTCTGTAAGACTAAGGGTGTAGAGCGTATGCACTACAGATATAACGATGTGGATACTTTCTTAAATCCAAATCTGGTCTACGAGAACGCAGCTCCACTCTATGAGTCAGCAAAACTCATGGCTAATTATTTCCAGGATGACTACATTAACTCTGATGTGCGTACCTTCATCAACGATATCATGTACTTCAATCCAAGTAGTCAGAAAACCATCCAAAAGGGTGTGCGTAATGCTCTGATTCAGGAGACTGATTCATCTAACTTACGAATCTACTCACTCGAGGGTGTTGGTGGCTTTATGGAGATGCCAGGTCACATTTCAGTGGTAAATGACATGGCCTACATTGAGTGGAGAGGACATCGTATGGTTATGGCTGTTTCCGTACGTAATGTAAAGGGCACTCCATCACGTGCACAGCGTATTGGTGAGATGACTATTTCAGCAACTGCCAAGGCTCTCATGGAATACCAAATCATGCGTACAGGCTCTGGTAACCGTCCAATGCTCCACTTCAATAAGAAGTAAGCCGCAATACAAATTACAAGACCAAATATAACAAAAGGGACACCATCGGTGTCCCTTTGCATATGCATCAAATAACGAACAAAGGCCATGCACATATTCTCTGCATACCTTCCAGTGCACAAGATGAACAAGATGCATGCACATTCATACCTGATGCAGCAGCCCAATCGGCCTACACATTCATAGCTTTCTAATCCAGGAGCTATCATAGCTTTCTAAGCAGTGAGCGATCATAGCTTTATACACGAGCGCCATAAACAAATAAGGCCGCAATAATTGCGGCCTTAGGATATGAAAAACTGAAAACTATGTACTAACTTGATTAACGGCCTAACAGGCTCAGTGCCACAGTAGGACGCTGGTTAGCCTGGCTTAAAATAGTCTGAGAGGCCTGCTGGATGATCTGGTTCTGAGTTAATGCAGCAGTTTCAGATGCAAAGTCAGTATCGCGAATACGTGAGCGGGCGTCAGACTCATTCTCAGCAATAGAGCTCTGATTGCGGATAGTGCTTTCCATACGATTTTGCACTGCGCCTAGGGCCGCACGTCTTGAGTCAATAGCTTCAATAAAACTATCAATACCAGCAAGAGTGGCCTGTGCACAGCTAGGAGTTGCTACAACCCATCTTAAAGCTGACCATTTGTTTTGTGCTGACATATACAGTCCCATCTTGCCATTTTCACCAGCCTTTGACATTTTGGTACTTTGTTCTACAGCATTTGGTTGAATTCCTAGCATAGACATGATGCCTTTCATGTGGAATCCACTAGACATTGCTAGTTTAATCATGTCTTGAGAGTTTGCGCCTACTTGGAAGTAATACTCTCCATCTGCATTTTTAAGGGTATCAAGAGCTTTAGCGTTATTTCCTGGTGCTCCGTTAGGTGCGTTAGTAGCACCTATACTCATAAGAACATGAGCACCGGCGAATGTTGTCTTATAGCCAATACGAGTGATCTCTTGGCATAAAGAATCTACTTCTTCTTGCAGGGCCTTACGATCCTTTTGGGTATTAGTACCGTTAGCTGCCTGTACGGCTAAGGTACGAATACGTTGCAGCATGTTGGTAGTTTCGTCGAGTGCACCTTCAATGGTCTGAGCTAATGCGATACCGTCGTTCGCGTTACGATTTCCCTGATTTAAGCCATTTATCTGGGATGTTAAGCGATCAGAGATCTGCAGACCAGCAGCGTCGTCCTTAGAGCTATTGATACGAAGACCACTAGAGAGTCTCTGATAAGAGGTATTGAGGGCTAAAGTGGAGTTAGCCAGCTTACGTTGAGCATTAATGGAGCTCACGTTGGTATTGACGTATAGAGCCATGATCTATCTCTCCGATTGTATTAGTCGGTAGAGAGATGCCCCTTGGCTCAGTCTCCACCTTGCATGTTGCAATCAATGTATTCGTAAAGGACATACATGCCACTTACGAATAAACTGTCTGCTAGAGATGTTTTTCTAAAAAGGCCGCAATGGAGAGTTAGCGGCCTTGGCGATATAGAGAATCGATAACTGCTAGGTGGCTATCTGCCGCCTAACAGGTTCAGCGCAACAGTTGGGCGCTGGTTAGCTTGTGTCAGAATGGTCTGAGAGGCCTGTTGAATAATCTGGTTCTGAGTTAAAGCTGCAGTTTCAGACGCAAAGTCAGTATCGCGAATACGGCTGCGAGCATCTGATTCGTTCTCAGAAATTGAGCTCTGATTGCGGATAGTTGATTCCATTCTGTTCTGTATTGCGCCTAGGGCCGCACGCTTAGAATCAACGTATTCAATGAACTTATCGATAGTATTCAGGGTGTTCTGAGCAGCCTGAGGAGTCTTTACCAACCAACGGACCTCATTAGTACCATTTGCCTTTGAAAGACCTGCTTTTGACCAGTCGGTACCAACAGTTCCTTGATTAGCACTAATGGCAGGCAAAGTGCCTACACTGAGGGTGTCTGCAATGGCCTTCATAGTAAAGGCACCGCATTCTAGAGATATTTCGTCGTTGGCGTTGGCTCCGACCTGGAAGAAGTACTCATACTTGTTGGTGTTACCAATCTTACGCATTAATGAGTTGTTGCCGCCGCCGTCGAGAACTTGTGCGCCAGCAAAGGTGGTCTTCTTGGCGATACGGGTAACTTCTTCAGAAAGGGCATTTACCTCTTCTTGAAGAGCTTGGCGATCTTTTTGAGTATTGGTACCGTTAGCGGCCTGAACAGCTAAGGTACGAATACGCTGGAGCATGTTGGTGGTTTCGTCTAAGGCACCTTCAATGGTTTGGGCCAAGGCGATACCGTCGTTAGCGTTACGATTTCCCTGATTTAAGCCATTTATCTGGGCAGTTAAGCGATCTGAGATCTGTAGACCCGCAGCGTCATCTTTGGAGCTGTTGATACGAAGACCTGATGAGAGTCTTTGGTATGAAGTATTCAGGGCTAAGGTCGAGTTAGCCAGCTTACGTTGAGCATTAATGGAGCTCACGTTGGTATTGACGTACAGAGCCATAGTCGTTATCTCTCATAACTTGCCATGAGCTATCTGTGGACATCATGGCCATTTGGAATCGTAATCTATAAAGTGCATAAGGTGTGCCTATCTACTAAATTGCTTTTGCAATTTTTTTGTTATAAGCCTATTTAAGCCAAGGAATTGCTAGGTTTATGGAACTGATTAGGTGATTTAAGCGCCGCTAATTTTGTGCAATTAATCATTACACTCGAACTTGACTGTTTAGATTGTCTATCGTTAATAGTTAGTTTGACAATTTGACTAGCTTTTGCCGCTATGTTTTATGTTTGTCTAAGGGAGGATGGGGTGGCAGGCTGTTTTAATGGGTTTGCAAAGAAAAAGGCCATCAGGGCATGCCGAAGTTGGCTGTGCAGCTGGTGGCCTAATGGGGTGCTAGAAGTTATTGCTAGCAGCTATTGATGTGGAGTAGTGGCTGATTAGTGGACGCCGTACATGCGGTCAGCCATGAAGTTAAAGAGAGCCTTGCGATACTTTGCAGACTCATCTGCCTCTGGAACGATGTAGTCAAAGCAGTGGTAGACGCCGTTCTCAACGTGCAGCTCAACCTCGTTACCAGCATTAACTAACTGGTTGGCAAAGTTTAAGGACTCACTAACAAAGAGATCGATGTCGCCTACATAAATGAAGCTAGCAGGCATGTTGCTTAAGTCCTGAGCAAAGGTTGGTGAGAAGTAGCCTAAGTAGTCACTCTTCTGGATGAGCTTCTTGCGAGCATCTGGGGCCATATGAGCTACTTCTTTGGCATCACCATATTGACTCCAAGCAAATACATTGCTCTCAGGAGTCCATAAGACCTCGCCAGTCTTCTCGGCCTTAACAACTTCGTTGGTGCCAGTGCGGTAATCAAGCATTGGATAAGTCAGAACCTGGCCAGCAATTGGGAAGTCGTAATGATCGCGATTAAATAAAGACATACCAGCAGCTAAGCCACCGCCAGCGCTTTCACCCATTAACACAATAGCATCAGTATTAATGCGGTACTTATCTGCGTTCTGATAGAAGTAAGTAAGCGCACTGTAGCTATCATGAAGCTGTGCAGGGAATGGCTTTTCAGTAGATAGACGGTACTTTGGTACGATTACGTTAGCTTGCAGAGTGTTTGCGATTGTCTGATAGTAGTTAGACATGTAATAGGCATTGCGTAAGAGGAAACCGCCGCCGTGAAGAAATACTACTAAAGGACGATCCATGCGGCGATCTTGCTTAACGGCAACATCTGCATATACAGGGCACTTGTCAGATGGCTCAGTGCAAGCTTGTGGCTTGTATAAGGAAACTTCAACTTCACCTTGCTCAAACTCATTTGGAACCTTGATGATTTCAGGCTTGATGGTGCCAAACTCTTCCTTGAAGTTCTTGGTAAAGTTCTTCACGTCTTCAAGACTGGTCAGGCTTAACATATTTGCAGAGGCTCCATCACGATAAGCAGGAGCAATGCGCTCCATGTATTTGATCTCTGATGCTGTTGCGCTAGTGGTGAACAGCACAGCGCCTAAAGCAGCGCTTAAAGCACTGATGGCAACCATCTTAGACAGTTTCTTGCTACCAAAAATCATTCTGTTTTCCTTATTTGTTTAACTCACAAGCACAGTTGACCATGCTTAATCACAGCTAAGATTTTAGCTAATGCTGCATTGGGTAAAGTTAGCCTTCGCTGGGTAAGACTATCTTCACTGCTTAGTCCTCAAATAGACTATACCTTAGAATACTTAGTATAGTCTTATGAAAGCAATAATCATTGTGTACAAACAAAAATATGAGCAACTAAAGACGTGTTTATATGCTGTGATCTTTTGCAGCAGTATGCTCATTCATATGATCGCAATGATCTTAACGTAAGAGCATTTCATGTAAGTAGCATGAGGTTGAGCCTTTGATTACTTTGTAGAGGCATGGGCTGCACTGGTCGCTAAAGAAGTAAGTGAATTGTTTTTTTGGGGCGACAGCCTATTTGTCACTAGTTTTAAATTGTTTATACATCTAATGAAAGGCCGTGTGGTTAAATGATGGTTACTTTGTAAATTGTGTTGAGTATCTTTTGGGTGCTTAAATTGGCTTAACCGTGAGTATTATGTTCTCAAAAAGGTAGACAGCACGGCGCTTATACGCCTTTTTACTGATGACTTTAACTTGTAGGTTAGCTATAATCGATCAAATTTCTCATAATTTGTGATGGGCGGTTAGCTAGGCATTATCTAATGCTTTATCAAGTAAGTAACTGCCATGGCTCACATTAACAATCACGTATGCTGTAGTTGAATTACCTTAGCAAGTATCATCAAAGCTAAAGTACATACTTCACTGTTCTAACGTACGTCTTTGCACAACTGGAGCGGCTTCTATGTCAAGCGAATTAAAAGTTAAAGAACTTATCCCTCTGTATACCAAGGAGCAACTACATGAGCGTGTAGTTGAGATGGGCAAACAGATTAGTGCTGACTACAAGGACAAGAAGCTCTGTGCTGTATGCATCTTAAAAGGCGCTATTCCATTTTTCTCTGATCTGATTCGTCAGATCGACAACATGGATATGACCATCGATACTTTACGTGCATCTTCATATGGTTCAGGCACTGGTTCTTCAGGTGTAGTTAAATTCATCAAAGATGTTGAACAGGATGTTAAAGGTAAAGACGTACTGTTAATCGAAGACGTGGTAGATACTGGTTTAACCATGAAAGAGATCGTGGCTCATATGTATGAGCTCGGCGCTGCTAGTGTTAAGATTGCAGTATGTATCGATAAGCACGAGCGTCGTGAGATCGATATTAATGTTGATTACTATGCATATGAGCTTGAGCAAGGCTTTATCGTAGGCTACGGTCTTGATTTAGCTGAGCGTTATAGACAGCTCGATGGAATTTACGAGGTTGTTCTTGAAGGCAATTAAGTTCAAGCTTAAAGACGGCAGCATGTCTGAAGAGATCAAAGGCGTAACTATGCTTGAAAGCAGCGATTTATATCCTGCTTTTCCAGAGCAGTTATATCATGATTTAGACAGCTCAAATAGTGCTTTACCAAAAGGCGATGCAAAGCTTACTGAGGGCGATCAGTTATCTGACAAGATTGCTCCTCGTTCTTTTGCATCTTTACAGCTGCGTGCAAAAAATGCCATGCGCAGTTTGTTTGCGCTCAAGCGTGAGCGCATGCTGGTCATGTGCACTGGTCGTTTGATCGATCCTTTAGCTACTGCCTATGACATGGTCAAAGAGGTCTCAGGCATTGAGGCCGTGATCGCTTATGCTCCGACTAAGTTTGAGCTCTTTGGCAATGACAAAGAGGATGGCATTTTAACCGCTAACTACTGTCTGATGTCAGCAAGCGGTGCTAGTGTTAAGCTCGCTGGTCAAGCTCGTAAGAGCAATCGTGTGACTCGTATTTGCGATGAAGGTTTATTTACTACTAAGCAGGTTACTGCAGCAGTAGTTGAGGAAGAGACCTCTGAGCAAAATAAAGACTCTAAAGAGCTGGGCAAAGACGATCACAAGGTAGCTTTAACTTCTCTTACCTCAGTTTGCCAAGATGGTCTGTTTGAGGCTGGCACTTTAGCTGCCGCATCTGGACAAGATGACAGCCACGAGGGTGATGCTAAATCATCTGATTACGCTGATAAGGCTGCTTGTTCTCAGGGCAAAGCAAACTACAACGTCATCATCATGCCATGTGTGCATTTAATTGAGCATAGCAAGTGGCTTGGAATGATTGACGCTTGCTTAGCTGAAAATGATGCCTTAAAGCTCATCTTAGTTGGCGATGCTACTGATGTAGCACAGCTAAGCTTACTGTGGTCAACTCTCGATAGTGCCATTCATACTGACGTCGTATTAGAGTTCCCAGTAGTGGGTGCTTTACATACCCTTGGCGGTCTGATTAACCACTACCGTCTTAATGATAGATCAGGCTCTGATCTCTTGCCGTTTTCACGCGATGCTTTAGCGCTACTTGCAGCTTATAGCTGCCGTATTAGCGGCGATCGACGTTATTTAGGCTTAACTGAACTTTCTTTAAAGAGTCTCATTTATGAGGCAAATCGTTTTGCTCTGCGCAACTTAAAAGATGATCAGTGTCCAGAAGCTAAAGAAAACGCTGCAGATTCACAAGATCATGTCTCATGCTCATTTGTAAGTCGTTACCATGTGTTAAAGGCTATTGCAGCTTTAGACTTTAGAAACAACTTCTTAGCTGAGTCGGTATTGCGTGAACACCGTGATCGTCAGCTCTTGATCTCAACTCAAGGTGCAGTAGTTGGTCAAATCAATGGCCTGTCCGTGATTGAGACCTTAGGCACTTCATATGAGTATGGCGAGCCAGTACGTATCACTGCTACTTTAAGAGCAGGTGGTGAAGGCGACGTTATTGATATTGAGCGTAAGGCCGAGCTTGCTGGTCAAATCCACGCTAAGGCCATGATGATCATTAACGGCTTCCTCACCAAAGAGTTTGGTTCAGAGCAGCCTCTGCCAGTATCAGCAAGCCTAGTATTTGAGCAAAGCTACAGTGAGGTTGATGGCGATTCAGCTAGCTTAACTGGCCTGTGTGCGGTGATCTCTGTACTTGCAGGTCTGCCAATTCGCCAGGGCTTAGCGGTAACTGGTGCTGTAGATCAGTTTGGTGATGTGCAAGCTGTTGGTGGCGTAAATGAGAAGATTGAGGGCTTCTATCGCGTCTGCCGTCTCCATGGTTTAACTGGAGAGCAGGGCGTTATTATCCCAAGCTCATGCGTCAATCAGCTGGTATTGCGTCCTGCTGTTGTGAAAGCTGTGGCTGAAGGTAAGTTCCATATCTTTACTGTGTCTCATGTAACCGAAGCTGTAAAGATGCTTACTACTGTTGACTGGGGTGACGCAGAGACCGAGAACACTGTTTGCTATCGCATTAGCGAGCGCCTCAATAATGTAATTGCTGGTGCCCAAGAGCAAACTTGGTACGAAGAGTTAACCGAGAAGGTCAAAGACGTCTTCGCTAAGCTCACTGGTAAGTCAGATAGCAAAGACGACAAGGATGACAAGGCTGCAAAATAAGCCTCCCACCATTCATTTATAACAAGGCTGCAAAATAAGCCTCTTACCATACATTTATAAAAAGGCTGCAGATGCAGCCTTGTTAACATGCTTATATCTACAATCTACCCTGCCTTTTATTGTTTTAGCACTTCTCCTCTCTATCAAGGCAGCGCGGCAAACTTAGCACAGTTTTGTTGACTGCAAATGCTATAATCGATGGCTGTAGAACTAAGCTGATCTAAGGATTTTTGATGAATACAACAGTCAATGATAATCAGAAAGTTTGTACCGACGATCAGGTTATGGCAAAGCTTAAGTCTTTTAGCTGCATATACTTTGTGGGTATTGAGCCCATGCTTTCTAAGTTTTATGAGCGCTTTAACGAGTGTTTTAACGCATCTGCAGACTTAAAAGTAGTTAAGGTTGTTAGTACGACTCAAAAGAGTAAGGATGATGGGATTGAAGCCGCTTTAAAGGGTGTAAAAGACGCTCTTATCATTAGCGCCTACAATCTGTACATCTTTAAAGATGAGACTGTCGATAACAACACCATCATCAACTATCACAATGCTCTGCTCCCGTGGCATCGTGGTGTCATGGCTACGGTATGGGCTGTTTGGGCTGGCGATAGTGAGGCTGGTATGAGCTGGCATATCGTTGATCGTGGCATCGATACTGGGGCTGTTCTTGTACAACGCTCTGTTGAGGTTGCACCTGATTTAGACTCCATTACTCTCTCAGCTCAAATCAACAGTCTTGCTTTGCAATCTTTGAGTGAGGCCATTGAAAACTTAGTGCATGGCAAGAGGGCAACATTAACACGCACGGTTGACGATGAGTTGCATGGTTACCATGCACTAAAAGATCATCCAAACAATGGTGTTTTTGACCGAACCTGGGATCAAGCAACGGCATCGCGCTTTTTAAGAGCTATGTATGCAGCCAAGATGAATCAGGTGAAAGCCCCTGAGATTGAGATTGATGGTAAGAAGCATGCTTTCTTAAAATGGAAATTTAAAGAAAACATACTTACTATCAAGACAGTAGATGGTATTAGTGAAACTATAGAGTACAAAGACTGATTTTTACCTGCTAAGTGATCATGGCTGCTCTTATGCGGAAGCCATTTGTAGCAGCCATGTTCTGACTACCTTGTTTACTCTCTGTAAGATTAAAGCTTAACGTGGCGGTACTTGTAGAAGAACAGTGGTGGAATAGCAAGGCCAATGGCAATAGAGAAGATAATGCCGATGCTACGCATGCCGCTGTGGAAGAGTACTAAGATTTGATCATTTAAAACGGCAGTGCTTTCTGGCTCAGCTACGTTCATCAGTGCAACTAAGGCGTTGAATGCATCTACTCCAGGAATCATGGAGATAATGCAAGGTACAGTGAAAATAGGGCGTGGTACTTTTAATCGTGGGCCAAAGTAAATAAAGATCAAAGAGCAGATGCTACAGGCAATGAAAGTAGCAGGGATCACTTCAACATTCATCATCACAAGCATGTCACGTGATCCGCGACTTAAAGCGGAAACAAGAGCGATTAAAGTTAGATAGCGTCCTGGAACAGTAAAGAGCATAGCAAAGGCAGGTCCAATCACAGCTGCAGCTAGTGCATGGTACATTACGGTGAGCCATTGCTCGTTAGTGAGCATGAGGTGCAAATCCATTTGAGTCTGTCCTGATCCCATGCCTTTGGGCATAGGATTTGTAAAAGTTAATCTGTGCGTCCAAGCGGCTAGTTCCATTAGCTAGCCTTGAAAAAGAGCTACTGCATTGTGAATACGGGGCGCATTTAGTATGAGCTCATTGACAGTGCAGCTTAGGCCTTAGGATCGATAGATAGTACTAGCCGAATATAGCGGTTACGCTTGAGTAGATAAATGAGGTCATTAATAAGCCGACTGCAGCTGACACTATCAATACCAAAGCAATCACGATACGGTTTAGACCAATTGGTACATGGCCTTTAAAAATGTCCAAAAAGCCATTTATGAGCGGGAAGCCTGGTACTAAGAGTAAGGTTGAGGCGGTTGCTGCAAGCATTACATTGCTTTGAGTGCCATTAAAGAGGTAGTGGCAACATAAAGCGGCTATGGATGATCCAATACATGCACATAGCATGAAGGTAAAGGATTCAAAGAAGCCTCGTCTAATAAACAAGAAGCGGTAATACATTAAGAACAAACAGCCAATTAAAGCTCCTAAGCAAACGGCTGCATTGCCGCCATTGAGGTAGGCAAAGCAACCTCCAGCAATTGCCTCAATAAAGATGAGTTGCTTGTGTTGATAATGACGTGGTCTTACTGCACGAATAGCTAAGAAGATCTGGTGAGGATCGCTAAGTGAGCCATTGGAAACACGCAAGCAAATCTGATGGAGCCGACAAAGCGAATCCATGTTGATGGCAAAGTGCTTGATCTCTTTAAAATCAACAGCAATGTTACTGCCACGGCGTAACTTGACCATGATGCCATCACGTGAGATAGATAAATCGATATTGCGACAGCCCAGATCATGAGACATCTTCTTTACTGACTGCACAATAAGTCGAGTTTCAGCTCCCACTGAAGCCATACGCCAGCCTAATGTGGATAAGAGCTTGGCTTTCAGGGCTAAATCTTCATTATCTGATCCTGGAGTGACATAAGTATCAGCAAAGAGAGCCTCGTCTTCAACACTATCTAAGTGCACGCCGTTAGCATCCTTGAGAACATGAGCTGATGATTTGCTCTTGCTAGCTGCAGATAAAGCGTGCGAAGCTTGAGTATAAGCTTCACCTTGCTTAGTTACTGAGTTGTGGCCGCTTGTATTGTCATTGCTTATAGCAGAGTTATTGCAGCTACCGTTGTCATTGCTTATAGCAGAGTTATTGCAGCTACCGTTGTCATTGCTTGTAGCCGAGTTGTGGGCGATATTGTTTTCATTACTTACAGCAGATGCGTTATTAGTAAAGACGCTATGGTCATTTCTATAGCCGTTAGCTAAAGCATCGGCATAGCTGTTCACGCAATCTATAGTTTCTGATTTGTACGCCATGCTTGCATGTGGGTGCAGTATGCTTTGGTCGTGGTCGTTACTAAAGTTTGCTCTGTTTAAGAGGTTGTGACACTCGCCTAGATGTGATTGCAGATCAATGTGAACGGAGTCTGTAGTGTTGTAGTGCTCAATGCAATGGTGCTTGTGTGAGCTGTCGCTCTTATGGCCTGCACGTGCTACGTGAGGGATAACACTTTCAAGTGGCTCAGGGAAAATTGCCTTGGAGCCGATGTCATGAATGCGGCCTAGAATGCCTTTTACATTATGATGTTGGATATGCATCTGCTGCTCATCATTACATGGACTTGGCTGTTCGTTAGAAGCGTAATGAGAGGGCTTAAATGAGCCATGACTAACATTATGTAATTGCTTTGAGCCATGATGCTTATGCTCTAGCAGTTCATCGTCCAAGACTGCTTCAGGCATGATATCTCCTAATTTAGCAAGAGAAAATTAAGTCTTACAATCTATGTCAATATGAGCCATCGTGATTTTGGATGGCTCAGGCAAAGTAAAGGCAAGTAAACACTACTTGCGCTTAATTAGTCGGATTATGTGGTGACGCTTTGGATTGGTCTTAACCTCACTACCATCCTTGATGCGTGAGCAGAAGTTGCTATCGAGTGAGTCAATGCTGCTGTAGCCAGTAGCGCTGCTCTTGAAAAGACTGTCAGCCTTTTCCTCTTCAAAGCTTTGCTCTTCTAAAGCCTGAGCATCAGCATGATTGAGGCGTGCTAAAGCATCTTCGTAGGCTTCACCTGAAGAAAAGTTAAGGTGAGATGGGTGGTCTTTGTTAGGTTGTGTTTTGACAGTGTTGCGATTGTAGATAGTGAACATATCTGCCTCTAAAGCATGATCAAAAGTTTTGTTCGTCTCTTGGTTTAAGCGCTTAACTGTTGAGTAAGAACGTTGTGTAAAACTGTTTACGTAGCCTATTTTTATCCTAGCTATGCACACCGTCAAACATACATATCGAAATTGGTAAGTGATCTGCATCAAAATAAATCACTTTAAATGGCGTGAATATGCCGCTTTGTGTGAAGTGGATCACTTTAAAATGCAGGTCGAAAAATCTTTTTGGCACAACGACGATGCAAGATCAACTCTTTGCTATTTCTTGCAAGCAGCAATTTGAGTGGGCAATTTTCATCATTTTTAACCTAGTAAGCGCTTTTCAAGCGCACAATTGCATAGTGCTCCCCCGTCTACAAGATAAATAAGCCAACGAGCCGTACGCAAAACCAGCAAAATGTAGTGCACAAACTCATCAAATGCACATTGCTTACACTTATGCTCTTTGCGTTTTTTGTAGAGTGGATTGCAATTCTTGTTAGCTTAGTGCAACTTAGCGCATGCAACATTGATTGCTTGACAAAACTTGCATATGTTAGATGCAATCAATTCTATAAAATGGCGTATTTATGCCATTTATCAGAAAAATATGCGCACATGTGCTTAAAAATTTACATAAGGCACTGACATCATATACTTATGTAAGTGATTAGTACCTTGAGGAAACTGCGTTAGTCTGATGGCTTTTAACAGTTATTGCGGTCTTATATGTGGCATGTAACCCAAGAAAAGATGCTTAGTGATGCTATCGAGCTTTGTCTTTGCTAGAATCACAGTGTTAGACCAATGGAGATTTTCTAACCATGGATATGGCTAAGTTTAAGGCTACTTGGGGTGAGTTTAAGAACATCCGTTTTGTAATCACTCCGTATAAGGAATCACCAACTAAAAAGGTTTATGGTGTATCCCTGTACAACAATATACGTAAGACTGATGGTAGCAATGGCTATACAGTAAAGACCGCTCGTATTGGTATCATCAATAACTCCGAGCCATTCGGTCTAATTGAGTTTACAGAGGCTTACTTAGACGAGCATCCAGAGATGCGTTTTGTCACTGTAACTCGTTGCAAGGATACAGACGGTGCGGTTTATTTTGAGTTTGGTACCCGCTCTTCTCCTCAAAAGCCAATTGAGTCTACTCCAAAGCGTATCTTGGCCCAAAAAGAAGCGGTACGTCAGGCAGCCCGTAAGTATGTCAAAAAAGCTAAAGCATCTGAGTATGATTCAGATATTGATGATGACTTATTAGAGATCGAGGATGATGCTCATGTACATGCAGCAGAGTCTCATGCTATCGATGCTACTTCTAAGCAAGTCTCTCACAGGGCTAATGGCGATAAGAGCAAGGTAATTGCCATTACAGGTGCGGCTGCAGGTATCGGTCGTGCCACCGTGCTTAAGTTTCTTGCTGAAGGCTGGCGCGTGGCTTTTTGCGATATTGAAGAGAAAGCCTGTGTTGCTCTACAAAAAGAGATTAGATCTTTAGGCTATGCTGATGCTACTTTCTACTTATCTAAAGTAGATGTTAAAGATCGCACCGAGGTAAACACTTGGATTAGCGGTGCTGCTACTTTCTTTGGCCGTATTGACGCTCTCTTTGCCAATGCTGGTATTCACCGCTCCAATACCATCATGAACATCACCGATAACGAGCTTGATCTCATGATGAATACCAACATCAAAGGCACCATAATTACTATTCAAGAGACCTTACCTTTCCTAAAGGATGCAGACAAAGGCTCCATCGTAATTAACTGCTCAGATCAGTTCTTCATCGGCAAGAGCAATAACTTTGGTTATGGACTCACTAAAGGCGCTTTAGGTCAAATTACTCGCTCTTTAGCCGTGGACTTAGCTCCAATGGGTATTCGTGTGAATGCTGTGTGCCCAGGTACCATCCGCACTCCTCTGTCAGAGGCTGCAATTAAGCGCTATGCTGATAAGGTAGGTATCTCATCTGAGGAAGCATGGGCTGAAGAGGGACAGCTATTCTTATCTGGCCGCTGTGGTACCTCCGATGAGGTTGCAGAGGTAGTCTACTTCTTAACCGAGAAGGGCACCTTCACCACCGGCTCCCATTACCTCGTAGATGGCGGCATCTGCGCTCGTTAACAAGCAAAGAGTAGCTCTCACAGGCTCGCTCTACGTTGCTCGCTAGCATGCAAAGCGTAGATCGCTAGTACGCACCAAGTTGCTCGCTAGCATGCAAAGCGTAGCTCGCAGGCCCTCATTTAATTGCTTGTTAACAAGCACTGCATTTAGCAAGCGCTCAATTGCTTGCTAACAAATTCTAGTAGCTCGCATGTGAGAGCTACTTTAGCAATCATGATTAGGCCCATCCATTGTGATGGGCTTTTTCGTATCTGCATGAGGCAAAGACAAAAACAGCCCCAGTGTTACGTGGAGCTGCTTTAGTTTTCTGTAGCTGTTAGCTGTAGTTCTAATCGACCTTTGAGATGTCTGGAGTATAGAACTTAAAGCCGTGTTGTAAGAGCACATTTGGCTTAACGTCTTGATCTGCCTTCAACAGAATCATACGGCGATCACCAAGCTTTAAGAAACCAGTCATGATTGGGATTGGTGGCAGCTTGGAGTGCTTGAAACAGCAAGCTAAAAGCTCTTTTAAAGTAGCGCTCTGAGGAGAAACGAGGTTAACTGGGCCTGATGGTAAAGTACCTTCAGTCATCAGCATTAAGGCATTGAGAGTGTCGTGCAGCTCAATGAATGGAACCTTGTTCTCGGCATGTAAAATGGTAAATGGAGGGGTGAAAGCTGACTTCTTAATAAAGCCACCATTGCGGTGGAGCACGATACCAAAGCGTGCAATATAGAAGTGCTTGAAGTTGAAGCGCTCATTTAATTCTTGAGCTGCAGCTTCTAACTTACGAGTAAGCTCAGCAATCTCGTTGTCGCCATTAGTTGGGCTGTTCTCGTCGATCTCACCATTGCCCTTGTCATCATAAATAGCCACAGCACTTGCCTGTACATAGATTGGCGGCAGGGTGATGAGGGATTTAAACTTATTGATGATGTCTAAACGGCTAGATAAGAGCAGGTTAAGACGACGGGTGGTAATTGCCTTTGCACCAAAGCTCTCGCCTGCAAAGTTGAACAATACATCGCCTTCGCCGTTGTAATCATCGTAAGAGATGAGATTGACTTTACCTGACAGACCGTGGTGTTTCTCAAGACGAGCGTTGATCACTGCGATATCGGAATGAGTAAGCACAGTAACCTGGTGACGCTGTTCAATCAGCATTTTGGCAAAGTATCCGCCGACGAAGCCAGATCCACCTGCGATAACTACGTGCATTTTTTCCTCCAACTATCACAAGCTACGCACAACGTTGCTAAGGTACATCATAGACCACACATAAAAGGCTCTAAACACAAAATCGCAGTCAAAGACAAGCAAATATACATGTATGTGCCTAGAGTGCCGTTTAGCAGTGATACCACTGCTCACAAAAGGTGTTTTGCATTATAGCGCACGCTCTTTTAATGTGTTCCATGTCACGCTAGGTTTGTTATGGCTTTGTGAGCATTGCCGCGCATTGAACAAAAATTGAGCGAAAAATCCACAGCTTATACTCATTTAGCGTGACAAACGCTCATTTGTGTGATGCACATTTGAACACCGATAAAAAGAGCACAAAAAGGCTTTACAAGTGATACGAATTATCACATAAGTGCAAACGTTACCACGGAAAATGCGATGTAAATGCGATTGGTTGGTTTTTTATCAAAAAAGTTGCACTCTACTAACTTGCTATTCGGCGTATCGGCACGTACAACTGATTGTGAAGATAGCTTTACAAAGACAGGTGCAACTCTGCACTAGTATTGTCCATAGCAGGATATTGGACATAGGATAGCTGCATTTACCGTGGATCAAAAGCATGCAGCTACAAAAGTATTATGCGTTAGACACATAGAATCGTTTCGCACTTGCATCACAAGAATTTAGCTTTAGCACATCTCATGCGCTTGCAAAGGCAGCGTTTGAGCACTTGCATGCACAAGGACAAAGCTTTTTAAAACGGCACATGCACTTGCAAAGGCCGTGCGTTTTGGCACTTGCAGGTAATTGCATGCAGTACAAATGAAAAGGGCATCGTTGATTGCTCAGCGATGCCCTTTGAGGCCTAAAGTTGTGTTTTTCAACTTAGGCCTAGTTTAGTTACTTATGGTGTAACTATGAATTACTTGTCCTGCTGACCAGCCTGGATAGCGGTGATGGCAACGGTGTAAACGATGTCATCAACTAAAGCACCACGGGAGAGGTCGTTTACAGGCTTGTTGAGGCCCTGCAGCATAGGACCGATAGCAACAACGTCAGCTGAACGCTGTACAGCCTTGTAAACAGTGTTACCAGTGGAGAGGCTTGGGAAGATGAATACGGTAGCCTTACCAGCAACCTTAGAACCTGGAGCCTTCTGAGCTGCAACGTCAGGCATTACAGATGCGTCGTACTGGAGTGGGCCGTCGATTACGAGGTCTGGACGTAATTCCTGAGCCTTCTTGGTAGCCTCGGTCATGAGGTCAACATCTGGACCCTTACCTGACTTGCCAGTTGAGTAAGTGATCATAGCAACGCGTGGATCGATGCCGAATGCCTTAGCGGTATCAGCAGACTGAATAGCGATCTGAGCGAGCTGATCTGCATCTGGGTTGAGGTTTAAGGCGCAGTCACCAAATACGTATACCTGCTCCTTCATGAGCATGAAGAAGATAGCGGATACTAAAGAAGCACCTGGAGCGGTCTTGATAACCTGAAGAGCTGGACGGATGGTATTAGCGGTGGTGTGAACAGCGCCAGATACTAAGCCGTGAACCTCATTAGCCTCAAGCATCATGGTGGCTAAGAATACGTTGTCCTGGAGAAGTGCACGAGCGTCTTCTTCAGTTAAGCCCTTGGACTTACGCAGCTCAACTAAACGTGGAACATACTTCTCGCGGATATCCTCTGGATCGATGAACTCAACGCCCTCGTCAAGAGAAACACCCTGCTCCTTAGCAACAGCTAAGATAGCGTCCTTCTTACCGTAGAGAACTGGTACTGCAATCTTAGCAGCAGCAACACGAGCAGCTGCACATACAGTACGTGGCTCATCACCCTCAGGAAGAGCAATGCGCTTGTTAGCAGCACGAGCAAGCTCGGTGAGCTTGTAACGGAAAGCTGCTGGGCTCATGAGTGGGAACTCTTTTGCACATACCTTAGCTAAGGAAGCAACTAACTCGCCATTGAAGAATTGAGCAGCAAACTCGCCTGATAACTGAGCACGCTCGCAGTCGTCTGAGTAGATAACAGCTGGAAGCATGGAGAAGGTCTCTGCTACAGCCCATACTGAGGACTTGGTGCAGATAGTAGCCTTGCCTGCCTGACCCTCAACGCCATCACACAGTACAACAACTGCAGCATTGGTTGAAGCAGGAACGGTAGCGGTGATTAATACCTCGTGCTCTTGAGCAGAAGCAGCATCAAAAGATACGCCGCAAACACGTACGTTCTCGTCGCCAACTAAAGCACCCTCTAAGAAGGAAGCTAAGTCAGAAGCGCGTAAAGCGTAGTTCTTGCAGTTGTATGGGATGTTAGCCAGCATGGTAACTGGGCACTTGCCCTCAGCTGAGCAAGAAGCACCAGCCTCTGGAGCCTTAGGAGCGGAGCAACCGCATGAAGAGTTGCAGCCACACTCGCTCTTGCCAGCTAATACGAGCTTCTTGCGGCCAGTAGCGTCACGTGGAGCGTCTTCGTTTAATAAGATACCGCCAACTACGCGATCCTTGCCTGAATCACCGAAGTAACCCATAGCGATGCGTACCATGGAGTGAGCCTTCTTGCAGGCACCGATGGATACAGGAATCAGGTCAGCATCTAAAGCAAGGCAGATAGCAGCGTTGATCTCGTTCTGGTCAAAACGATCAGCAACAACACCCTCAACAACTACAACATCAGCACCAGTGTCCTTTAACAGACGGTTGTAGTTAGCTAAAACAGCCTCGATGAGCTCGCTCTTCTGGCCATTGGCGATGTACTTAACAGCTTCGCACTTTGACATTGAGTAAGTGCTGCAGCTGCATGCACCCTTGGCGTTCTTGCAAACGTCAAATGGACGGAAGACGGTAGCCTTGGCACCCTTATCCTGTAAAGCCTTAACAAGACCGTTAGCAGCAACAAATAAACCGTCAGCTTTGCCGGTTGGTAAAAGCATTAATGAACGTGACACATCAATCTCCAAATTATTTAGGTGCCAAACTAAGAACGCAAGAGAGGTTATAACAGATCCACGTACTTGCAGGCTGCATTAAAGAGCCTTATGTAAGGCTTGAGATGACTTACATAAGGCACTTTGGCACAAGTCTTAGTCCTTGAGCACATTAGCATCATCTATCAGGGCTGTTAACTTTTAAGATTAACTCATTAAGCACTCATAAAAGAGCCCAATTAAACTGACAGATGCAAGTTGATTCTATAAAGGATAGCGCAAATGATGTAAGAGTGCTTTGCTTTTGCTCAAAAAATTGGCTTTAGGCCATATTAAGCCACAACAGTTATTAGCTTAGATGGTAAAGATGTCTACCTTAGATACTAACAAGGTTAGTTGCGCTAAAGGCAACTAAGCCTCAAGTAAAATCTTTGTGCGCTGCATGTTGCCGTTTTTTAAAAGGCGTGCTCACAAAGCCCGCAGCCTTGGGATAGTCCCACGCAATACCATGGATCCAAGCTTGGTACGAAATGCACGGACAATTATTACAATGACTTTATTAAGTCTCTTTACAAAAGATTCGAGGCTGTATAGTAGTCGGTCTTTTTGTACGCAAAGCCCGTGTTAAAAGAGTTTGATGGGTGAGATTGCACTAAGTTATAGCAAGTATTTATAAGAATATCTTATTCAACGGTGGAAAATATTTGTTTACAGTTGGCGTAGATGGGCTAGTTGCAAAGTTTGGTCTAACTAAATTAGGTCACAATAGAGCTTGAGCTGTTAAAATACCGCACTCAAAGAAAGTTGTGGCTAAAGATAAATGTTCAAGGAGATGGCGCATGTCGTTGATTCAGGTAATTAAACGCGGTAATGATTATATGAACGCATGGCCTGATGAGCCGATATTGATGGCTATTTTTCCAGAGATGCGCGTAAAAGCCATGCTCGCTACCTCTAAGAAGTTTGTGCCACCTGCAGTTGCGCTGCTCGTCTTTTGGATTTATTACATCTGTGGCGGCTTTCATGGCCTCTATCGACTCTTTACCGCTCCACAGGCTGGATCGATGACTTTCTATATGGCAGTAACTAGCCTGATTATCATCATTCCCATCCTCATCTATTTACCCATCCACGGCATTATTTGGTTTGGCTATCAGGCTGATAAACAACTAAACAAGCGCCAAACTTTGTTCTATCGTAATGTTTGCTCCAAGCTAGGCCGTGAGCCTAAATCAGATCCGGTGATGTTTGATCTTATCAGTATCATCAATGACGGCATTAAGAATCTTGAGGATAAAGAATTTTTAAACGAGCTCTAAGCAAAGTTTAGAGCTATCAAAAACAAAAAGGCCTCTACACATAGAGGCCTTTTTGTCATAGCTAAACGAAAATAAGCTTATGGAGCGTTCTTCTTAGCTTCCTGCTCGACGAAGCTTTCAAACTGCTTAATCTTGAGGTCGTAGTCAGCAACATCATCACATGAGTCTTGATTACCAAGGTCACAAGCACGCTTATGGTATTCAAAAGAAAGCTTAGCGATCTTGATGTCCTTAAGCACATAAGCCTCAGAGAAAGTAATTACAGCAAGCTGACGGCAGCCAGTTGGGTCTTTAAGGTTGCAAGCTTTCTGACCATACTCACCAGCCTTAACTAAGTCCTGATCTACATGCTCGCCTAAGAAGTAGAGATTAGATAAGAGTAAGCAGCCGTAAGCGTCACCCTTTTCACATAAGTAATCAGCAATCTGAGTACCACGAGCATAGTCGTTGAGGTTGTAAGTGCTGTCAGTGAACAAGGTTGCTACAGCTGTACAGGTCTTTAAAGCAGCAGGATCATCGGAGTAGCAGATCTTGGTTAAGTACTTAGCGGCGTGCTGGAACTCCTTACGCTCTAAGTATTGTTGAGCTAAGAAGTTGCACTCTGCCATGGAGCCAGTTTCGCACTTGATGATAGCGTCTTGTTCGCCTTTGAAGTTTTCTTTTGCCCATTCAACTTCGGTGTTTGCCTGAGCAGTTGAGGAGAGGCTCACTAATGAAGCTGCAGCCATGATGCACGCAATAGTAGCTGCGGATCTAAAAGGGCGCAGACCAGATTTGATAAAGCTTAATGGGTTCATAAAATTCTCTTTTCTGTCAAACTCGATCAAGAATGCTTTTCAACACTCAAAAGGCATTGCATTTGATCTAAGTAACGGCAGTTTTTGCAGAAAACATACAACAGGTGCAAAAAAATCTTTAGCTAGCGCCAATTGTTTGTTAACTAGCCAACTGTAACAGCTACAGTTAAAACGCAGTAGTAGCTCATGATTATAAGCTTGCACGCTTAGATCGCTAATACTTGTTAACTAGTATGACAGTGTTTTTAACCAAATAGTGTTTATTATGTCCGTTTTTAGACATAAGCAACATCTTGCGCACGTGTTGTATATAAGTTTGCGCAAAACTATAAGCCAAATCTTGCAAAAATGCATCTAAACTGGCGGCCCTTTTTCAGTAATGTTATCTAGGTCTTATCTTAAGCTCAGTTTGTAGCGAACCAAGCTAAATAAGCGCTCATTAACTTGAAACATTAACTACTACCAAAAATTAAAGCTCAGCTAGCGAGAAAATAAGCACCACTACACAAAAAAGTGTCAGGGCACATGCTCAAGCATGCCAATCTGAACATGCGCTAGCATACCTTTATAAAAGTCCATCGAGCGCTTTGAACCATGAGCTAGCTTAGCAAGCCTCGATGACACTCTTATCGATCAAGCTGTGAGAATGGTTGAGCAAAAGTTAAAAGATAAAGAGAAGATTAGTCTTAGAAAAGGTGGCTATGCCGATTATGCAACTACAAAAGACTGGACACTACCCAAAAGACAACAGTGATGGTCGCGAGTTACAAGTGTTAATCAAGAGTATGCCAAGAAGAAAAGAGCGATTGCAGGCTATACCTGAATAGTATTTTCGTCGCCAGAAGATTGTGATTTAGCCAATCAAATAAGTGCTGATAAAGTTGCTGCGCTGTATGGCTAGCTTAATCGCATTTAAGGGTGCATTAGGATTATGAAGAGCAACCTTTGGCTAAGGCCCATGTATGTGTATACATCTACATATGTCAAACAATGGTAGGTCTATATCGTCTTCCATCTGTAGTATCCAAAACAAAACTTTCTGCGTGTCAGCCAACTAAGTTCACTCTCACAGAAGCAGACTCCATATACATCTAATGGGGTTATTTACATTATCGTAGACTAATTGACGGGATAGAATGCCTTGTTTATCGGCCTCTGTCTCGTTTTTTAAGGCCTAACTGCTAAACTCGGGGAACTTACATATATCTTATTGCCAATTTTGTGCGCCAGATCCAAATTTGCATAGCAATGCAGCAAAACGTGCTTGATTTACATGCAAATCCATAAAATCGCGCTAGATTATTGGGCAAATGATTTTAATTAATTGCCAAAAGTCATGCTTACATCAAAAAATACAGATGTACACAAACTTGAAAAAGGGCAATTATCATGCGAAGTTTCTTTATTGTAGTCATGCTTTTTGTAAGCATGCTTTTTTGTCAAGGTTCCTTAGCCGAGCATTTATCTGGGGATATTGCAGTTTCTAGTAGTACTACAGACATTAACACTACTACAGAGCAATATCCCCCAAGTAATGAGGCTGAAACTAAAAGTGAGCCTTCTATAGCAGATAATGCTTTTGTAGTTACCTGCGCTATTTTAGTAATTTTAATGTCAGTGCCAGGAATCGCACTTTTCTATGGTGGATTGGTAAGAAGCAAAAACGTACTGTCTATATTGCAACAGTGTATGGTTGTTTTCGGTATCTGCTTTTTACTATGGTTCATAGTCGGATATACTTGGGCCTTTGGCAGTACGGGCGATGCTAGCTCGTGGTTTAGCCTAATTATAGGTAGTAGCGACAAACTTTTTCTTAGCAATATTTCTCCTGATTCATTATCAGGAACCTTATCTGAGTACAACTTTGTTGTTTTCCAAGGAGCTTTTTGCGCTATCTCAGCTTGTCTAATTGTTGGAGCTACAGCTGAGCGTATTAAATTTGGCGCATTAGTAATGGGCATTTCTTTATGGGCCCTCTTCTCCTATATCCCTCTTGCTCATATGGTATGGGGTAATGGCCTAATAGAATATTGGTTTGAGGCTTGGGATTTTGCTGGTGGTACCGTAGTACATATTAATGCTGCTGTTGCAGGTATTGTTGCCGCCTTTATGACAGGCCCTCGCATTGATCTCAATCGCGTCGCTATCACCCCTCACTCTCTACCATTTACTTATACTGGCTGTGCTCTCTTATGGGTAGGTTGGTTTGGATTTAACGCAGGTTCTGAACTTAGTGCCGATGGTGTAAGTGCACTAGCTTTTATTAATACAGTGTTAGCCCCAGCCGCTGGCGCTTTAGTCTGGTCTGTAAGCGAAAAATTTATTAGTGGTCATTCATCATCATTAGGCTCAAGCTCAGGCGTACTTGCAGGCTTAGTAGCCATTACTCCAGCTTGTGCTTTTGTAAGTCCTTTAGCTTCAGTAATTATTGGTGCAATATCTACTTTAGTATGCTTATGGGGTGTACGTGGTTTTAAGAAGCTTACTAGAGTAGATGACAGCTTGGATGTATTTGGTATTCACGGCTTAGGAGCAATTGTAGGCGCTATTCTTACAGGTATCTTTTGCTCTCCAGACCTTGGCGGCACAGGCTTTAAGGGTAGCCATGATGGCATGGTCAGCCAAACTTTAGGTCAAATAGGCAGTGTCATCATTACTATTATTTGGTCAGGCGTAATATCAGTGCTAGCCTTTGGTATTGCTGGAAAATTATTTGGCTCCCTTCATGTATCTCATGATGATGAGCGCACTGGACTTGATTTGACCTTCCATGGTGAGCGTGGCTATAACCACTAACAAATAGCTAACATTTATTCACCAAATAGTAAAAGCCTCATAGAGAAATCTAAGAGGCTTTTAATTTTTGGCTAAGCCTAAAAGGCTTTTTTATCACAAGTTTGACATTACTTAAAAGTTTAAAACTTTTTGGAACTACATAGCCTTTGATTCTAAGAGTAGTCATCAGTGCCATAGCTGTTGCTCTTGGTATTTGTTTGCCCTGTGTTAGATAGTCATGTTGTTTGTTAAGTGGCTCAAATGCAGCTTTTGCGCTAGTAACTAACAGGCAAAGTAAGTTGCAATTGAGTTTTTTAATTTTTATGGGGAGAGTGCAGGACTTACGATCGGCGATTTTTTGTAAGTTGCAATGATGGTTGTTGTGGGATCTTTTCTCTTATTTATCGGGTTTTGATGGCGGTGTTAAGTATAGTGTGGGTTTCTTAACAAAGATCTTGAAAGTTTAACTTTAGATTTACGATCGTACGTAACAGCCTTAACAAAGGCCCTCTATCATGCAAAGCGTCAGATTAAGCAGCAACACCGTATGGGAAAGCTCAAGAAAATAAAACGGCGTCAAGTAGGCTGCTTATCTGTCCACCTTTATCACTAAGCAATACCAAATCAGACAAACATATGGAGTCTAAAGCGGTATGGAGCGCCAAGAAGAGATCATTAAATTACTCATTGGCAAAAACAACAAAGCATAGGCTACTTAACAGGTAAGCAAAAAAAATAAGTAGGCATCTACAAGCTTTTAATTGCTCAGTGGCATCGGTGAATTTGGGATAGTACTAAAGGAAAATTACATGTTAATGTTCGACTGCTCATTATTAGCCAAAGCTGTGACCATCGCTGTAGCTTGTGCAACTGTATCAGCTTGTAACTCAACTCAGAGCAAGATTGATGACAGCGCACTGTATGTTCGCTCAGCTCAGGGTGATATCACTCAGTTTGCAGGGGCTCGTCGTATTCATGACAATCAGGTAGAACTTTACGAGCAGGCATTAGCTTTAGCTAAGGTTCAGCATGCCAAAAACGTAATCTTACTCATTGGCGACGGCATGGGTGATTCAGAAATCACTGCAGCTCGTAACTTTGCTAAGGGTGCTGGCGGCTACTTCGAGGGTATCGACGCTCTGCCATTTACTGGCCAGTACACTCATTACTCTTTATCAAAGAACACTCAGAAGCCAGACTACGTAACTGACTCAGCTGCTTCTGCAACTGCCTGGTCAACTGGTGTTAAGTCTTACAACGGCGCTATCGGCGTTGACGTATACGGTCAGCCACATCAGACCTTAGTTGAAATGGCCAAGGCTAAAGGTTTAGCTACTGGTGTTGTTTCAACTTCTGAAATCCAGGATGCTACTCCTGCAGCTCAGATTGCTCACGTAGTTCACAGAAAGTGCTATGGCCCTAATTCAGTAACCAAGCTTTGCCCTGCTAACGCTCTTGAGAACGGCGGCCCAGGTTCTATCAGCGAGCAGATTTTAGCTCTGCGTCCTGATGTGGTTTTAGGCGGCGGTGCAGCATCCTTCCGTGAGGCAGCTAAGGCTGGTGATTACAAGGGCATGACCTTACTTGAGCAGGCACAAAAGCGCGGCTTCAAGTTTGTTGATAACTTAGATGATCTCAAGAACGTTAACATTGCAGACCAAAAGCAGCCTCTGTTAGGCCTCTTTGCTGAGGGCAACATGCCAATTCGCTTAAAGGGCCCACAGGCATCACTGCATGGCAACCTTAACAAGCCAGCCGTTAAGTGCGAAGTTAACGCTGAGCGTGGTGCACAAGTTCCAGTATTAGCTGACATGACCTCTAAGGCCATCGAGCTCTTATCCAAGAACGAGAATGGCTTCTTCTTACAGGTTGAAGGTGCATCTATCGATAAGCAGGCTCACGCATCTAACCCATGCGGCCAGTTTGGTGAGACCATGGACTTAGACGAGGCTGTAAAGGTAGCTATGGACTTTGCTAAGAAGGACGGCAACACCTTAGTTATCGTAACTGCTGACCACTCACACTCCACTCAGATTGTTTACCCAGATACTAAGGCTCCTGGCTTCTCACAGGCTGTGGTAACTGCTGATGGCACCACCATGTCCATTACTTACGGCAACTCTGAGGATGTTGATGATACTGGTCACACCGGTGCTCAGCTGCGCGTTGCTGCATACGGCCCAGCTGCTTTAAATGTAACTGGCTTAACCGACCAGACCGATTTATTTTTTACCATCCGTAATGCCCTTCAGCTTAAGTAATAACCTAAGTAGAAGAGTAAGGACATAGTACAGTACAAAATAGCTCCACTAATACTTTTGTCCTAAAAGCTAAGGCTCCTTGAGAAATCTTGGGGCCTTTTTGCTATGCGTTACAGCAAAAGCACCATATCTAGCTCCGTGATGACGCCATAACCCATGAGAAAGCGGTTGTACTGTTCGACGTATAAAATTGAGAATGGGTCAGGGCAGAGGGGAATTCAGCATGCACTACAAGAGCTGTTGACGCTATAAGATATGGAACTTTGAGTTTGATGGCATGAGCAGTCGGCCACGATAACGCATCGCCCACGATAACGCAGCTACACAGTATGGCGTAGCAGCCCACGATGGCATATATACGTGCGATGGCTCAGCTGCACACGATGGCACAGCTACGCGCGATGGCGCAGCTGCCCATGGATAAAAGAGGGGTTGAGTCTATTTGACGAGCTCGATGATGCCTTTATCTCTGAGCTTGTAGATGAGCCTAGAGATGCGCAGTGGCGAGGTCTTCAAGAAGGTCATGATCTGCTTGGTCGTGTAGGTTCCTGAAGATAAGCTGATTAGATACATGGTTAAGATGAGCTGATCTGAGGCTAAACCTTTTTTCACGAGGTTGGCTGGATCATTGTTGTTTGGATAGAGACCATGATAGCCAAGCTGTGGTTCACCTGGGAGCAGCACGGATGGCTTTAAGTCAGCGATCTCATAGTAACGAATCACCTCATATAGCTTGATGGCACTATCGATGATACTGCAAAGAGAGAACTGATCTTGATTATCAAGCGATGAGTGATAAGAGTCGTAGATTGCATATTGAGTACGACAAGCCTGTACGCAAGGCAAGTTGAGCACTGGACTGCAGTACTGTCTTTCATCCGAGCCAGTCGTTGGGCAGAAAGTACGCAGTGAGTAGCGCTCAGGTTCTGCAAAGGCAATATTTCTCAGACGATTATCAATCGTGTACTTGCACTTAAACGCATTCTTAGCAGGATCGCTGTAGATATGGTAACCAAGCAGATGGTTTGGATTAACTGCACGATCAAAGTAAGCTAAGTGGGTTTTGTACATCTCAATACGAGTGGAGTCGTTGAGCGTAGTATCGGTAAGCTCTTTGTAGCAAGAGGTATCTAAAGACAAGCTCTTTTTAAAGTAGCCACCCTCTCTATAACCCTTGATGTGATTATCTTGTTCCTTGCTAAAGTCAAACTCTAAAGCATCCATGTAGCTTTGACGAGAGAGCTTGAAGGAGATTGGCAACTCAAGGAAGTTGTGGTTGAAGCTGTCTTTAAAGTCTTTAAGCAGCTTCTCGTGGAAGGCTAGCTGCTCTTCATCTTCCATCCATAAGGAATTTGGCTCCTCAATTGAGATGGTCTTGATTTCATCCTTTGGCGCACCTTTTGTACGTGGGGCGGCAAGGCAAGTGAGCACCATGCCATATTCAAGACGCTTTTTAAGATCCTGATGATGATCAGACAGATATGAAATTGAGCCAATAGTTTCAGGATTAAGGACAAAGCGATAAGTAAAACGACGCTGTGGCATGGCCTTAATCAAGTGATACAGACACACTAAAGCTAGTGGGCCAGAGAGCTCATTGTTGAGCATGCTTGGATGGCATAAAGGTGCTGAGATTAATACGACGCGAGAGCTTTCACCTTTGAGCTCACACACGCCAACCTTAAGCGAGCCACGCTTTCTTTTCTTGGTTTGAATATCAACTTCATACATGCCATCTTTCAGTTGCTTAAACTGATTGTAAGACATGCAAAAGCCCCAGCGTGAGGTGTAGTAGGCTGTGCGGTAAGGAATAGCATCAGGCAAGTTCTCATCGTAAACAATGTGCTCTTTGAGCTCCTCTAAGCTTACCTGACCAGTAAAAGGCTCCGAGAAATTGAGTATATGCAGGCTGTTTTTCTCAGCATCAATAATGACATTGCCATCAGGGTCTTTTAAAGTGGCACTCATAAACTTCCACTCTGATGGAACCGTCCAGTCAAATACACGAGTGCCTGTATCAAAGGACTCAATATTCAGAGGGATATAGCGCTGTAGAATCTGCAGTGACTTTTCGTAGCCTGGACCAGTAATCGATCTACAGATAGGAAATAGCTCATCATAGAGCTCTTGTAAGTTAAGTTCAGTTGCACTTAATTCCATGTACTCAATCCCCCGTGTTGCTAAGCACTAGGCAGCTTGATGCTGCAAACACTAGACAGCTTGGAGCTGCAAAGACTAGGCAGCTTTATACTGCAATCACTAGACAGCTTGGAGCTGC